>JBILET010000302.1:0-2969 GCA_044351935.1 Bdellovibrionota bacterium | reverse complement strand
AAGCCTCTCGGATGATTCATTCATCTGAGTTACATTGCGATTAAGATCCAAGGCAAGTACTGCGACACCTAATCGAGCAAGAATAGTTTCGATAAATTGCCCCCTTCTAAGCACTTCGTCACGAGTACTTCTAAGCTCACCAGTCATTCGGTTAAAGGATTGAGCCAAGAATCCAAACTCATCGTCCCCAATAGTTTCGATAAATGTTTCGTAATCTCCTTTTGCAACGCGATTTGTAGCATCAGCAAGGACTTGAATTGGCGTAGTCAATTGTTTTGAAATGTAAAATCCAAACCATATCGCCGAAAAAAGTATTACAGCGGTAATTAATGATAAAGTTAATAAGTATCCAGATCTAAGAGGATCTTTAAATGATTTTGTTTGTTTATACTCTCGAAATGTATCGTTAACTTTTCCTAATGCTTCAGAAACTTCTGGAGCAATACGATAAGTTGTGACTAATACATACATAAGACTATCAACCTCTATGGGTTTAAAACTTATTATAAAACTTTGAGCATCTTTTTCTTCAAATAACGACTCGGATTTTCCTGCCAAAGCTCTATCAATGGCTTTTTCATCGACTTTTGGCTCTTGGAATGACTCGACTAGGGCAGCCGCATTCGCAACACTGCCTTTAATTTTTTTATTATTATCGTATATAGAAATCGAAAATAACCCTTCTTGTTCTCGTATCGCCTCTAATTTGTGATCTATATCCGATGTAGATTTTAAGTAACTTCCCTCTGATATTCTTTTGGCGACGCGCCTACTAGAATTTTCGGCTCGGTCTTTTAAAGAAGTACCATTTACTGCATCTTCAAATTGCACACTAAAGAACTTAGTTAATGCGTTGTTTAATAATCCACCAGCAAAAACAAACAAGATCACATTGGTAACAAGAGCAATTCCGGCAAAAGCCATCACTAGTCTAGTTCTAAGTCTTGCACCTAAAATATTATTGCGTCTATCGAAAACTAATTTTACTACGTTTCGTCCAATTAAAAAGGAAAGAAGTGATAGAAAAATTGCATTCAAATATACCAGCGAAAAAACAACAACATTATTTCTTAACGGAGCAGTTTCGTCGGGATCGGATACGCGTCGAGCAATAAAAAATATAATTAATGCTACTAAAGCAACTACAGTAAATTTAAAAGTAAATCCTCTTCCTTTAATCCAGTTATAGAATCTACTAAACATTTAAATCGACCGTTTAAGAATTAGTTTTTAGGAAAATCAAACTCTTGCCATCCAGAATCAATACCTTCAGCAGGAGCAATTCCTAGCGTAATAATCTGAGATAGCCGAGTAAGCAGAGCAGAACTTTGTCCTTTGCAGATAAATCTAACTCGAACATTCATAAACTGTCTTCTTCGTTCGGCTTCATCAAGATCTATAGGAACTGCTGGCACCTGAGACAAACCAACAAGTGCTTGCGAGTACTCGGTATAGCTGTGTTTTTCGGCAGGTACATCATCACCCCACCTATCAGAAACAACTGAATAAGTCTCGGAGATCGGATCCACACTTAACGTGCGAGTATTAACCAAAACTTTCTTGCAGTTTTCTCCCCAACTTTTTCTTCTAACACAGATCTCGCTTTCGTAGCGGTAATAAACCTCGGCCCCGCTTTGACGACATTCTTCCATCCCTGCATCGTGTTTTGTGACCTCTATCATTACAGAAGTTCTTTCTGGGTTATCCCATTTAACAGCTAGTTCTATATCTGCAAACGAAGCAGAACTGATTGTAAAAAAAATCAAAAATACAACTGCTGAATAAATCGACTTCACAAATAAACCTTTAAAATAAACTTCCTTGCCGACTTTTTGTAGGCTTAGGCAATTGCAAGTGCTGGTAAGCAAGTTCGGTTACTTCGCGACCACGTCTAGTTCGTTGCAAAAATCCTTCTTGTAGCAAATACGGCTCGTACACGTCTTCTACGGTGTCTTTATCTTCACCCAATGTAGCAGCAATTGTGTCTACACCGACTGGGCCACCATCAAATCTTTCGATGATTGATAATAAAATTTTTCTATCTATTTCATCTAAGCCACGTTCATCAACATTTAAAAGATCCATTGCTGAATTAGCTGATTCAATGTCGATAACACCTTGATTTTTTTCCTGTGCATAATCACGCACACGTTTAAGTATTCTATTTGCAAGACGTGGGGTTCCTCGGCTTCTTAAACCAATAGCCAAAGCTGCATCTTCTTCGATTTCACACCCTAATAACTGCGATGACCTAAGAACAATTTTTTGTAATTGCTCTGGAGTATAAAATTGCAATCTAAAAACCATCCCAAACCTATCACGCAATGGTGAAGTTAATAAGCTAGTTCTAGTTGTTGCTCCAACTAGAGTAAAAGGCTTTAGATCTACTTTAACTGAACGCGCACTTGGTCCCTGGCCTATTAATATATCAATAGAGTAATCTTCGAGTGCTGGATAAAGCACTTCTTCAACAATTCGCGGAAGCCTGTGAATTTCGTCTATAAACAAAATATCATGAGCTTCAAGAGAAGTTAAAATTGCAGCCAAATCCCCAGGTCGTTCGATTACAGGACCAGAAGTAGTTTTGATATTTACTTTCATCTGGTCAGCAATAATTTTTGCTAAAGAAGTTTTACCCAGTCCTGGTGGACCATGAAGCAAAACGTGGTCAAGAGCCTCATTCCTAGACGCTGCCGCAGAACATGCAAGTTTTAAATTTGATTTAATATCTTCTTGCCCAATATATTCAGAAAAACCTGTTGGACGAAGACTTATAATTGATGGGTCTGATGAATCAGAGCCAATATCAGATGAGTCGTTTTGATTTAATCCATCACGCACGATTGAAGATCCCCAAATTTGTAACTTGGAAGATTCATTTTCTGATGAGTTTTTTGATTTTTGAGTCATACCTCAAAATTTTACTATTTACAGACGCTTTAGTGCTTCCCTAACAATATCACCTGAGT
>JBILET010000301.1:0-2985 GCA_044351935.1 Bdellovibrionota bacterium | reverse complement strand
AGTATTGAGTGGTTTAGGGAACTACTCACTGAAAAAACTCTATTAATAGAGGACTACGCAGACACTTTATTAGCCGAGAATGAAATTAAAATTATAGATTCCAACCATATTGCAATCGATAGCGTAAGAAAACTTTTGCCGATTCAAGGTGCTAGAATTTGGCAAAGTAAACTGCCTAGTGAAATTAATACTTTTAATATTTATAGATTAAGAGCATTGATACTGTGGAATTTGTGTAGATTTATTGGCTTTATCTTCAACATTCTAAAGTTTAATTGGATTGATAATATTAGATGGCATATTTTTTCAATGCATTCAGACTTAATAGGATCTTCAAGTAGCGCTAGCAGGGGGTTTAAGTTTGATAGAATGATCTTAGATTATATTTGTGTTGATAAATATAAGTCGCTTCGATGTCAAGTTATTCAATTCTATATAGATAGTTTCAGTCTATTTGAGTTCCATAATCCTTGGGGGATGGTAAAAGTAGCCAAATCAGATATTAGCAACACAAGATTTATCGTGTTTAGAGGCCCAAAAGGATCACTTAGCAAACTATCTGAACAGCTAGAACAACACGGGATATCTAATGATACTCATTTTGATGACTCACCATTGGGGCTTAAGTTTGACTTTTTGCTATTACCAACAAGCTTTAATATAAATAAAGATATTACCGATAAAATAGCACAGATATGTTTTAATTTTTATAAAACAAATGCCTCCTTATGAAGATTCTTTGTTTCGGCCACACAATTGACCCTGCATTTGTAAATAAAGCTTACTCTCAACACCTTATTGTTTTACTACCTAAACACTCAAAACATCTAAGAGAATATTTTAAATCTTCTACGATAAAATATTTTAATTGCAAAAAATCAGTAATAGTTGAAGATTACTCGGACACAGAACTGTTAAGAAAATCTGAAGTTATTAAAGTTATAAAAAAGTTAAAGTGCTCACACTTCTTAGTAAGCCACAGGTCTTCTTTTGAACTATTTAAGCGATGTAATAAACTTAATTTAACGCCAATTGGCAACGATCCTATATGGGGAAGCAAACTTGAGAATAAAATTTATTTCGATCGATTATTATCAAAATTAAAAATAAATAAACCAAAAACTATAAATATAAGTGTTGCTGAACTTAAAGACAATTTACTTCCAATAGTAGTTCAGGATGCTACTTCTTTTGGTAGTTTTGGCACCACTATAGTTGAATCTAGTAAACAACTTGCCAAGATAAAAAATAAATCAAAGTCGAACACGGATAATTTACTAATCCGAAAATTCGTCAATGGAAATGTATTTGGAATTACGATGGTAATCCACAATAAAGGTATAATTTTATCATCAATAAGACAGCAGTGTTATTTTGACAAAATTACTCCTGATTCGGATCTAATCTTTGCAGGAATACAGTGGGTTAACAAAAAATCATTTAGCACTTCTGCCATAAAAGAAATTGAAAAATCATGCTGCAAGATTGGGGCATTCTTAAAGAAGAATCGATTCACAGGCGTAATACATTTTGATTTCATGGTGGATAAGACCAAAGTCTATTTCTTGGAGTGTAATCCTAGGCCTTCTAGCGCAACACCTCAGCTTTTAAGTTCTCCTAAATTAATCCATAACCTAGATTTTAGCCCTATTTTACTGCATAAATTTGAAAATTTACCCAATAAACCAACTATCCCAAATTGTAATTATCGCGGTTCATTACTAGATCTTATGATATTTGGTAAAAATCAGATAAACCAAGATCAAAGACAGATTTTCAACTCAAAGAACATAAAATATTTTTTCTCTATCAATCGCTTACAGTCTTCTCGAAAACCATCATTTCTTGGTAGCATACTTACTAATAAAACACTTTTTACAAGTGGTGGTAAATTAAATGAGTTCGGAAAAAAACTGTATTCAAAATATACAGGTATCGTTATCTAAGGAAGAAATCAAACTGGCTAAAGATTGTAGCGCAACTTTAAGCGAAACACATCTTGTCGGTAGTTTGACTCATATTGTCGATGAAATAATTCAAAAGAAAGATAGCTTTTTTACGTTAGCTAAAACTCATTCGACGCCATTGTATGCTTTTGATAAAAAAAATCTTATCAATGCAATGGATAGATATAAGAATGCATTCTCAAAGGCAATTCCACAGTCTAAGCATTATTATGCAGTAAAACTTAATCACCAGCCGCTAATTATGCAAACTATTTTTTCCAGCGGTTTCTATGCGGATGTATCCAGTGCGCGTGAATTATTTTTAGCAAAAGACGCAGGTGCGACAAAATTCTTATTTTCTGGTCCTGGTAAAACTAAAAAAGAACTTTTAGAAGCTCTAACTGCTAATGTTGATATTGTCATAAATATAGATAGCTTTTCTGAGCTCACAAGACTTAATCAAGTTTGCAAAGAAGCAAAAATTCAAAAATGTAATGCTGGTATTAGAGTCACCTTTGATGAACACCAAGAATGGGGTAAGTTTGGAGTACCGCTTTCTAGATTAACTGAGTTCTGTAATCTTCTTTCACGGCATGATTGCGTAAGTCTTATAGGAATCCAGTTTCATATGAGCTGGAACAAAGACGCATCTACTTTTAAGGTTGCTATAAAAAAACTATCTGAAGTTTTATCCTCAAAAGAAATGTCACCCTATACTCAAAACATTCAATTTATCGATATGGGAGGAGGATTTCGTCCATATCAAAGTGAGGGATACTTCCCCGAGGATACTCCACTTGGATGCATAAAAAAGGGGTTAGCAGAGTTAACAGAAAGCGATCTTAAGTTTGATCACCCATATTTTATTTTAGACTCTATTCCAATTGAGCAATACGCATCCGAAATTGGTCAAGCAGTTGATACATATCTTAGACCAATTAAAGATTTCGAATATTTCACCGAACCTGGCAGGATCTTGGTTAACAGCGCACTTCATGTTTTAGTATCTGTTGTTGATGTTAAGTCTGATACTTGTGTT
>JBILET010000300.1:0-2987 GCA_044351935.1 Bdellovibrionota bacterium | reverse complement strand
GACTGTAATAATCTTACTTAAAACTATGTTCAAAAGGGGAGTGCCAAATTTTGTCATGGTACAATTTTTGTCACTAAAAAGGGACAATTTTTGCCTATAGGATGAATCTTAACCTATTGAAATCATAATAGAAATAATATTTTTCACCCAAAACCCTAAACTTTTACCCGATGGCATCCGAATTGCTTTCTTAAGGGAATGTTCCGGCAGGTTATCTTTCCGGTTCACGACACTAAATTGAAACGAGAACTAAATATATATTTATTGCTTTAGGGAGTTAAACGTAATGAAAAGAACTGAGAAAGGTTTCACACTAATCGAATTATTAGTTGTGATCGCAATTATTGGAATCTTGGCCGCAATCGCTATACCACAATTCGCAAGCTACAGAGCTCGTGGATTTGATGCTAGAGCTAGAAGTGACCTAAGAAACGGTGCAACTGCACAAGAGAACTATTTTGCTCAAAACGAAGCATATTTAACATGTGCTAACGCTGCAGCGTGTGTAGCAGGTTTACCTGGTCTACGTACATCTGACGGTGTTGTTCTTGAGTTCACTGACGGTGGAGCAGCATTCACAGGTGAGTCAAGCCATCCAAATGGAACAGCTGGTATTTCATGTACTTGGGATTCTGCAGCTGGTGGTGACCAAGGATGTAACTAATAATTTAGCGGCCTAACAGCCGGTAAATAAAAGCCCAGGTTTAAAAGCCTGGGCTTTTTTTTGTCCTCAGTTCTGACTGTTCAATATTAATTTATCATGTTCATATAGATATATGTCATTAACTGTTCAATTCTTAGGCGCCGCGGAAACTGTAACAGGTTCGAAGTATCTCGTATCAAGTCCCGAACTATCAGGTGATATTTTAGTTGATGCAGGTCTATTTCAGGGACCTCGTGAATGGAAAGAAGAAAATTGGAAAACGTTTCCTGCCGATATATCAAAAATTAAAGCTGTAATTATTACTCATGCTCATATAGATCATATTGGATATCTTCCTAGGCTTGTAAAGCTAGGGTTGAAGTGTCCAATTTTTATGACTCATGCGACTAAGGACTTAGCAGGATTATTACTTACAGACTCGGCTAAGTTACAAGAAGAAGAAGCCGAATTCAGATCTAGACATCACGTATCACGCCATGCAAGCCCTCAGCCTTTGTATAATGTTGAAGATGTTAAATCTACTCTTAAATTAATTATTGGTGTGCAATTCGATCACCCTGCCCCGATACTAGATAATGTACAAGCAACATGGACAAAAGCTGGTCACATCTTGGGAGCAGGATCTATTTCATTACAGGTAAACTTAAAAGACTCGATAAAAAAAATATTATTTAGCGGTGATATAGGAAGATATTCAGTACCGATTTTGCCTGATCCTGCACCAGTAGATTTTGGTGATTTGTTACTAATTGAATCAACATATGGCGCAAGAAAACACAGTAATGTTGATGCAAAAGAAGATCTTGGAAATATTATAAACAGAACCATATCGCGTGGCGGTATGGTTTTAATTCCTAGCTTTGCTGTAGGCAGGGCACAAGAATTGTTATTTTATATTCGCGAATTAAAAGAAGAAGGCGTAATTCCAAATATTCCTATTATCGTAGACAGTCCGATGGCACAAGATGCTACAAGAATTTATACGCAACATCATGAAGGTTTGGATGACGAATCGCTAAAAATAATCGGAAGAGGTGAGAATATATTTCGTCCAGATAAGCTTCATTTTATTAGAGATCGTAGTGAGTCTATAGAATTAAATAATGTAAATGAACCTATGGTACTTATTTCGGCAAGCGGAATGTTAGCCGGAGGGCGAATACTTCACCATATAAAATTCAGAATTGCAGACAGACGAAATACTTTACTGTTTGTTGGGTTTCAACCAGATGGAGGTAAAGGAGCTTGGATCAAAAGTGGGGCACCAACAGTTAGAATATTTAACGAAGAAATTCCAATTAATGCCGAAATTGCTGATATATCATCTTTAAGTGCTCATGCTGATGTTGATGAGTTGCTTAGATGGTGCAAAGCAGGAAAAGGAACTCCTACAAAAGTTGCAGTTGTTCACGGAGAACTTGCTCAAGCAAGAGCATTTGCCGAGACGTTAAGAACAACTATGAAATGGGATTGTTTTGTCCCAAGATATCAAGAAATTTATAAACTATAATATATTTATAGGTTTAATTGCGTCGTCCACAGCAACCATAACAACTTCTGCTGATGTGACATCACAAGTAGTTAAACTATCGACACCGCGTACGGCCTCTACTTCTACTTTAATTGTTATAGATGTTTTTCCAATTTTTGTAGTTTGAGTATAAAAAGATACTAGGTCCCCCACGAATACTGGAGCGTGAAAATTAACTTCACGCATAACTTTTGTTACATACCTTCTTGGTGCGACACGTCTTGCATGTTGACCAGCAGCTTGGTCAATAAGACTTAAAATGTATCCACCAAAAATGCTACCTAACGGGTTAACATCTTTTGGCATCATAAGCATTTTTATAGCTAAGAATCGATTTGAATCCATGTTACCTCGTTATTTATACAGTAATCATTATAGCATCTCTTAATATTATCAATTTGGGAACTTAATTTCATATTAATTCCATCAATAGCTTTTATTTGAACCACCCCTTCGAGCGAATTTGTTAAGAAACACGCAAATTTACTTGATAATAATTCACTCAAATTAATTGGTTTAGTCGCGAATATATTCTGACGTGAATATATGTCACGCAAAACTTGTTGGGTTATGCCATCTAATCCAACACCAGATGCACAAATTACATCATCTTGGTCGATCCAGAAAAAGTTTGACCAACTAGATTCGGTAACTTGATTACTTTCATCTATTAATAATCCTTCGTGTAAGTTTTTGGATAAAGCTTGTTGGATCGAACTTATAGATTCTTTTGCAGGGGTATATTTAAAAGTAAGATTCCTAGTAAATTTACATGATAAAAGCTCAGCTAAT
>JBILET010000299.1:0-2995 GCA_044351935.1 Bdellovibrionota bacterium | reverse complement strand
AAATTCTAGACATCGTTAAACCAAAAACTGCAGTGGCTGAAGCGGTTGAAATTGATGCAACTGGTTGTTGGGTTACTCCTGGACTAGTTGATGTGCATGTTCATTTGCGCGAGCCTGGTTTTGAGTGGAAAGAAACTATTGCATCAGGTGCTGCAAGTGCTGTGATGGGAGGTTTTACTTCTATCTGTTGTATGCCTAATACAAATCCCGTTAACGACACTGCCGAGATAACAGATTTTATTGTTAGAAAAGGTAAAGAAGCAGGTCTTGCAAAAGTTTACCCAATCGCTGCTGTATCAAAAGGACTTAAAGGAGAAAAAATGGCTCCTTTAGGCGAGATGAAAGATGCAGGTGCGTGCGCATTCAGTGATGATGGCGAGCCAGTTTGGGATGCATCAATGATGAGAAAAGCTCTTGAGTGGTGCAAAATGCTTGATTGCGTAATCACTGGTCACGAAGAAGAAAAAAGAATCTCTAGCGGCGGGGCAATGAATGAAGGAGCTCTTTCAACTAGACTTGGGCTTCATGGATGGCCTGCTGTTGCTGAAGAAATTCATATTGCTCGAGATATCGAACTTGCAAGATATGTCGATGGTCGAGTCCATTTTTGTCACGTCACATCTGCTCGAGGTGTAGAACTTATTCGCAGGGCTAAAAATGATGGAATTAAAGTAAGCGGCGAAGCTTCAGCTCATCACCTTATGTTAACAGAGGAAAGAATTGGTAATTATGATACTGATGCCAAGATGAGTCCTCCTCTTAGAACTCAAGCTGATTGTGATGCTCTGCTTGAAGGTATCAAAGATGGAACTATTGAAGTGATTGCAAGTGATCATGCTCCTCACGAAATTGATAAAAAGAAAATAGAGTTTGGTCTTGCAGCTTTTGGAATTGTTGGCCTTCAAACAACAATGCCTATTTTACTTCCGCTAGTTCAGAAGGGAATATTGTCTAGGACAACTTTTATTCAAGCGTTAACTTGTGCTCCGAGTAGAATATTTGGATTAAATGCAGGAACTCTTAAAAAAGGAGCTGCTGCCGACATTACGATTTTTGATCCAAATCACAAATGGATTTTTAATAAAGAAACTAACAAGAGTTTGTCACATAACTCGCCATGGCTTGGTGACCAGCTTACTGGGCACGTTCAGTCAGTTCTTGTTAATGGAAAAATTGTAGTAAACGGGAAAGTTCTAGTATGACCAATAAAACGCCAGCAATATTAGCATTATCAGACGGGAAAATTTTTAAAGGATTTAGTCTGGGTGCTGCCGCAACTGTGGATAATCCATGTGTTGGTGAAGTTGTATTTAATACTTCAATGTATGGGTACCAAGAAATACTTTCTGACCCAAGTTACACAGGTCAGATAATGACTTTTACTTATCCTCATATTGGTAATGTTGGTTGCAACGACGAAGATGAAGAAAGTAATAAGTTATACGTAGAAGGAATTATTATACGTGATGTTAGTAAAGTAGTTTCTAATTTTAGAGCAAAACGTTCTCTTCATGATCACTTAGCTTCTCATAAAAAGATGGGATTATTCGGAATTGATACAAGAGAACTTGTAACACACATTCGTACTCATGGAGCAAAAATGGGTGCGATGGCAGCAGGTGAAAATATAAATCCTGATGTGTTAGTTGATCGAGCTAAAAGTAACGGCTCGATGTTGGGCAAAGACTACGTTAAGCATGTTTCGTGTGAGCAGCCGTATTCTTGGAGTCAGATGCCTTGGAAGTTAGGAGTAGGGTATACAACTCGAAAAGAATCAGAAGAAAAAAATCTTCCTCACGTTGTTGCTGTTGATTGTGGAATTAAACATAACATCTTAAGGCTTCTTGCTGGGTCTGGCCTTAGAGTAACAGTTGTTCCTTATAATTATTCGGCTTCGCAAATTAAATCTTTAAAACCAGATGGAATATTTTTATCAAATGGCCCTGGTGACCCTGCTACTTTGGGATACATAGTTGCCACTGTTAAGGAATTAATTGGGACCGTCCCCATTTTTGGAATATGTTTAGGGCATCAACTTTTGTCGCAGGCCATTGGTGGGACTACTTATAAATTGCCTTTTGGTCACCGAGGAGGAAACCATCCTGTTAAAGATATGAAAACAGGAGTTGTAGAAATTACTGTTCAGAATCATGGGTTTGCTGTTGATCCTAAATCTTTATCTAAAGATGCAATGGTTAGACATATTAATTTAAATGATAACACTGTTGAAGGTATCGAAATTGAAGGGGCAAAAGCTTTTTCGATTCAATATCATCCAGAAAGTTCACCTGGTCCACATGATTCACAAATTCATTTTAATAGATTTTACGATCTTATTATTGCAAGCTAAATTTTTGTTGTCGGAGTATTAACTGTGCCAAAACGTACTGATATAAAGAAAATTCTAATAATAGGTTCTGGTCCAATTGTAATTGGTCAAGCTTGTGAGTTTGATTACTCTGGAACTCAAGCCATTAAAGCTCTAAAAGAAGAAGGATATAAAGTTATTCTTATTAACTCTAATCCTGCAACAATAATGACGGATCCTGAGTTTGCTGATCGAACATATATAGAACCAATTACTCCTGAGTTCGTAGAAGAAGTCATTAAGATTGAAAGGCCTGACGCAATTTTGCCTACAATGGGAGGTCAAACTGCTCTTAATACTGCATTGGCACTTGATGAACTTGGTATTTTAAAGAAATACGACGTAGAGCTTATTGGCGCAAAAGTTGACGCGATAAAAACTGCCGAAGACCGAGACTTATTCCGTAAGGCAATGGATGAAATCGGATTAGATAGCGCAAAAAGTGAACTGTGCAGATCTGTAGAAGAAGTCGATGCTATTGCTGCAAAAATTGGTTTTCCGATTATTCTTAGACCATCTAGAACACTTGGTGGGACAGGTGGTGGTATAGCTAATACTATCGATGAACTTAGAACTTTAGTTTCACGAGCATTAGCTTTAAGTCCTAATGGCGAAGTATTGCTTGAA
>JBILET010000298.1:0-3003 GCA_044351935.1 Bdellovibrionota bacterium | reverse complement strand
TCATGTCTACCTGAAACCGATAGTTCAGTAGATTCTCCGGTTGATAAATTTACAGTTTCTTTTTTTATTTTAATGCTCGAAGTTGGTTTGATGGCAATTCGAAAAGTTAATTCGTTGCCGTTTGTTATACCACCGTTTATACCACCTGCGTGATTTGATTTTGTTTTTCCATCTAAGTTTAAAATCTCGTCGTTATGCTCGCTCCCCAACATTTTTGCAGCTAAAAATCCCGAACCAAATTCTATTCCCTTAACTGCAGGAATTGAAAACGCTAAGTGCGAAATTACACTTTCAATACTATCAAAAAATGGCTCACCTAAACCTATTGGTAATCCTATCGCTTTACATTCAACGATTCCGCCAATTGAATCACCTTTTTCTAATGCGCGCTTTATCGTGGATTCAACTTCAGTAGATCCGCCTGCTTCAATTAAAGTCGCTTTAATATCTATTGGCTTAATAATTTTTTTTGCAACAACACCTGCGGCCACTAAAGCAGCGGTTAGTCTTCCGGAAAAATGTCCGCCACCTCGATAGTCTTGATATCCACCGAATTTTTTATGTGCAACAAAATCTGCATGTCCAGGCCGAGGTGTATCTTTCATTTTTTCATAACTAGATGAATCGGTATCTTTATTGTGAAAAAGAATTGTAACGGGTGCTCCTGTTGTTTTGTTATTAAAAATACCACTGAATAATATGGGTGAGTCTGGTTCGGATCTCGGAGTTGTTCCTATTGCCCCAGATCTTCTTCGTGAAAGATCTAATTCAAAATCTTGTGCGCTTAATGAAATTCCTGCAGGAATACCATCAATAACTACTCCAACACCACTTCCATGTGATTCTCCTAATATTGATACGCGAAATTGACGTCCAAAACTATTCATAGATACTCTCTAAATCTTCAAAAAAATTTGGGTAACTTTTCCTTACAGATTGGCTACCTTTGATTGTAATCACAGATTTACTTCTTAAAGCAGTGATAGCTAAGCTCATGGCAATTCTATGATCATCATGTGAGTCCACAACTCCACCTGTTAAATTTCCAGGATTTACTAGTAGGTAATCGTCTTGTTGAGAAACTTTTACTCCAATTTTATTGTACTCTTGAATTAACGCCAAAGCTCGATTTGATTCCTTGTGGACTAATCTTGATGCTCCTTTAATGCGACAGGTGGCACTAGCGGCTGCAGCTAGTGAAACTAGAGGAGGGAATAAATCAGGGCAATCTGTTGCATCAAACTCAAAAGATAAGTTTTTATTCTTACGCACTGTAACTGCATTTGAAGTTAATTCAACATCAGCACCAAAATCTTTAAGTGCTGATAATATTTTTATGTCAGCTTGGGTGGAATTTGTTAAAAGATTAGTGACTGTAATATTACCCGCAATAGCAGCTGCTACTAATAAAAAACTTGCCCCTGACCAATCTCCCTCGACTGTAACTTCATTAGCTCTTGGGGTTTGTTTTGCATGGATAATAAATTCATCTAAAGCATCTGATGCTTCTACTTTTATACCGAAATCATGGCAAGCTTTTAGAGTCATTATTACATAGGGCTTACTCTTTAAATTATTTACTTTTATATGAGTATTATTAGGGCAAACCGTGGATGCTATTATTAGCCCTGATAGTAATTGCGAGCTTTCCGAGCCGTCTAAATTTATAGAACTACTATTAATTGGACCTGTAATTGTTAAAGGTGCAAAACCTGAATTGCTAATAACTGAAACGTTGCAACTAAGTAATGTTTGCTCAACCATTTTCATGGGCCGCTTAAGCAATGTGCCGGTTCCTGTTAATTTTATAGGTTGATTATATAGAGCTGCAATTGCGCTAAATAATCTAAATGAAGTTCCAGATTCGGCACAATTAAGAGTTATATTATCTGGGATATTTTTACTAGGTGTAATTGATAGGAACTTATCTTTAATTAATACTTTAGCTCCCAAAGATTTTGCAATTTCGATTGATGCAACACCATCATCACAAAATGTCGGATTTAATATTTTAGTAGTTTGATCGCTAAGGCACGCTAATGCCACATAACGCTGCATCATGCTTTTTGATGAAGGTGCACTCAGTATTCCATTTATAGACTTAAATGATATTTGCTTCATTTATGATCTCGGTGGCAAGTTGCTGTGCAGTTAAGCTTTCAGCGTCAAAAACAATTGATGCGCAAGTTGCATAACTATCAAATCTTGATTCGTATAAGTGGCTAATCTTATCAGAAAGTTCTAACTTATTTAAGCTTGAAGAGGATAATAGGGGTCTTTCTTCTAGGTTATTTGCAAGTCTTTTGCATAGCTCCGCAGGAGAAGCCCATAACCATATAGTAAGCTGGTTCTGTAGGATATTGATTGCTTGATTTGATGTGACAATACCGCCGCCGCAAGCAATGACATCATGATCTGATTCTAAAGCTTGTTTTAGGGCATTTAATTCTAATTCGCGAAAATGAGCTTCCCCGAAACTGTTAAATATCTGCGCAATTGATAAATTAGTTTCTTTTTCGACCTGTTGGTCTAAGTCAATAACTGAAAGATTATTTAAACCAAGCTGTCTTGCAACCGAAGATTTTCCAGATCCCATCATGCCAATTAATATAATTGGTTTAGTTTTCTTCGAGGCATTTAATAAAAAACTTATGTCATCATTGGGGCAGTCAGTATTTGTAAAAATTTTAAAAGCAGGTTTTGCCTGTTCAAAAAGCCACTCAATTCCATCAATTGTTCTTATATTATTACTTTTAGCATTTTTATAAATTAAGGAAGATTTATTATAAATTGCATCAAAGAGAATAGCAGTTTTTTTGAATATGAAATCACAAGGTAGCTCTACATTAGGCGGAAGTGTTGTAATAACTATATCTGCATTATTAAAATAAACTTTTGCATTATCAGAGGATAATTCGCAAAACGTGGCACCTAATATTTCAAACTTGCTTTGCTCAATTTTATTGCGAGCAATAATCGTGGTTTTTATTTTTAGTAAATTTG
>JBILET010000297.1:0-3019 GCA_044351935.1 Bdellovibrionota bacterium | reverse complement strand
ATAATTTATCAATATAGTTTTTTCGCTTAATTACCTCCTTTAGAATTAAATTTGACTCTTTAATTGACATTGTAATAACCAACGAGCCAATTAATACGCAAACCATAATTTCAAGAAGTGACATCCCGCTTTGAGACGTTAAAAAAAGATGTTTATCACATTTTATAGCTACATTTGATGATAGTTTTGTAACTTTACAGTTTTGCACCTCGTTGTCGGTCTGGACCACTTTTGACAATCTATTAGAAAAATAATTAATTTTAACTAATCCAAAGTTAGCCACTCCTAAAAGAGTCGATATAAACACAGCTGAAACAAAAGCTTCTAACAACATATGAGTATGTACTCTACGAACATTCACTTGTGATGCGGCCACGTAACGCAAGTCGAATAATACAAATTGAATCTTTATTTTTTAATCTAATTGTCGAAGGTGTTTGTGTTCCCGAGGAAAATAATATTATCGAGTTAGTGGTGATAGATAGATTTATATCTTTGGGCACAGACCTACTTGTCGTGCGAAATTTCTTTTTAAGTTTTTCTTGATTTGCTAAAGCAGTTAATCCATCAGAATTTTTGTTGATAGTTATATCGACCTGTTCATTAATACTCTTTTGACGAAGCCCCGAAATCCAATTAACAATTTTACTAGAAGTGCTCTGAATAGCTGATTTTCTGACGTTTGCGCTGATTGCTGGCACCGAGATTGCCGCAAAAATTACAGCAATACCCAAAACCACTAAAAGCTCTGTCAGGCAAAATCCTGCCTTGTTATAGCGACTGTCATAACGAAAATACCCCATACTTAATCAGATATTTCGTCGTTTTGCCTTAAGAGTTTCCTAGGAAGTAAAAAATAAAAAAGGCCTCCACTAGGGGAAGGCCTTGTTAACATTCTTATTTAGAATTTCTTTATTTTAAAAGCTCTTTAGCTGCTGCAGTTCTAATTCTGTCATGAGCCGCTTTTGCTTGATCTTCTTTGACTTTAATATTTAGCCGTAGATCTTTTGATAATCTAATTGCCTCATCTAAGTCTTCAACTCTGGTTCGAGAAGAAGATTCATTTTGCTTAACAACTTCAATTCTAGTTGTCGCAGCTTCAGAAAGTCTTTCGATACTTTCTTTGGTTTTACCTAAATCCGAAACGACTCTGTCCACTGCTTGTTCAGAGGATTTAATTTTCTTTTCGGTTACTTTTGCGCCACTTGATATTCTAGAAGAGGATACGGCGCCCCCGCCTCCACTAGACTTAATGCTATCGTTCATTTTACAACCTCACTGTCAAAGGAAAACCAACATCAATCAGAGTGCAAACAATTTTGCAGAAAGGAGCACTCTAAAAAGCGGTTCACCCTATTAAACTACTCGACACTATAAGTTTTACTTCCTTGTGCCTTATGTAAGTTAGTCGGTATGTAATAAAAATTTATTAGGTTTTGGGGCTAAAAAATTACTACTACGAAATTTTCTTATGCCCTATGTCGATGATGTTTGTCTTAGAAAAAATCCAAGCGCCCCCCAAATTTATATAACAATCTTTCTTCGAATATATTAAATTAACTTCTGATTGTTTTATATTTTAGATTATTAATATTGGAGTGCTAAAATGCGTTTTGAAATTAAACGTGCAAAAAATGGGTATACTGTAAGCTGTAATTCAGAAGAAGAGCCCCTAGTATTTCAAGAGATCTCTGATGAGCTTGAGGAAATCGAGGCATGGGCGTGCTTTCTAAGAGAGCTTAATGATATGTATGGTCCAAGCACCAGCAGATATTCTGCAAAAAGAATTTATATAGACGTTAGGCCAGGAGATAAACATGAGGATTATATTGATGAGTAGTTCAGGCATTTTTTCTCAAAAATATCTCAGCGCTGTGATCGTACCGGGCATATTTTGAATCTCATCTATAAATGAAAGAGATGGAGTGGTTTTTAAGTCTGCCCCTGTAATCAACGGCAGTTCATTCTTGATCTACTGTCTTTCCACTGGTCAAAGTATCTGTAGATTTCTCTTGTAATTTCCATTAGATGCGAAATATGACGGACACTAATAGCTAAATATTGCAAAATATAACGGTTGTCAGAGTAGATCACCCGTGAAGAGTGTTTCCTTGAAGTAGCAGTTTTTACCCCCTTTCCTTAATGGGTTTTTGGGGCACCCAATACAAAGTACTGTAAATATGTATAATAATATGTATAATATCTGTATATGTCTCCGACTCTGTATAAAATACGCAATGTGAGAGTTGTTATGATATTCAAATATTTGAATGTCTTTTCTCTAGGGGCTTTTCAAAGAAAGATATTCGCAGGATGAAAGAATATCTCTCTTTACGTAAGAAACATTTAATGGAGGCGTGGGATGACTACCAAGCGTAATATAAAGTATGGCACCGTTGATATCCTCGATGAGGATGCTTTCGATCCTAGAAATGTAAAGGTTCGCATCACTACATTCATAGATGAAGATATCCTTATTCAATTAAAAGACTATGCAAAGAAAAGGGGTTCTAAATATCAAACAATTCTGAACTCTTTGCTACGTTCATTTTTCGATAAACCAGAGAAGAGCAATAAGGTGCAAGGGATTTCTGAGGAAAGAGTACGGCGCATCGTGCAAGAAGAGCTAAAAAAGAGAGCCTAAATGAAAGTTGGTCTCTATGCCCTAGTCTCAACCCAGGATCAGCAGACTTTAAAGCTTCAGCTTGGTGATCGCCCCAAACGTGAAGAGTTGCTTCGCGTGGGCGAGATCCGAAAGCTCTTCGAGAAAGGTATTTAAAAAGTTGAGATTGCTAAAACACTTGATATACCTCGCGCCAGCGTAAGAAGGGCGCTTAATACCTGTCTTTGTAACTACCCCAACAACCGCTGCACAGTAAACGCATTCAACTTCTGCGGCTGAGCAAAAAGGGCTACAGTAGTTTGCTGACCAATATCAGCAGCAACTTTTCTAGAAACCTCTTCAGCGTAATCAATATCCCGAATTCGGCTTTCGGCAGCCTGTGTGGCTTCGCGACGA
>JBILET010000296.1:0-3023 GCA_044351935.1 Bdellovibrionota bacterium | reverse complement strand
TTAGAGTTTCTTGGTGTTTTAAAATGATCGTGATAAGAGTATTTAAACTTGGCGCTCTGGCCCTGCGGTCGCCTGGTTGGCGGACCGGTTGAACTCATAATTTGACGGATGGCATCGAATGCGATTTTAAGGCGACGCCTTGCTCAGTAAACGCGTAGAGAAGACTATTTTAAGAAAACAGAATCTGACGTATTCTTTGCATCAGAAAAATTGCTGCAACAATACCTTGAAGACACTCGACCAAAGCCAACATCCGCTCAGAAAAAATCAAAGTGAGCACCTGCGTCAATTCGCGCAACGTCTTAAGCAAGTCGGTGCTGCGCCGTTTGTATTGTTTATGCTTGAAGCTCATTAGTCAAACAGAATTTAATTTCTGCTAAATATATTTTCGTGTGAAAAACTTAATCTGATTAGGTTTGGGAGCTAAAAAATGAGAGCATCTTAAGAGAATATATCCTTCATCTGGATGATTTTACTAAAATAACCCTTTGCAAGAAGATCGGCGGTCACCCCGTTTGGCGCAATTAAAACCCTATCAATTGAAAAATTCTTAAAGGTATTATGAATTGAGAGCCTTGATATTTTTTCATCAACTTCGGTAACCACATCGAGCCCAATCTTTTGCTCTTTGTATTTTATTTCACATATAGTTAAAACTTTATCTTTTCTCTTGTACATCAGATCAATCTGTAGTCCTTGACCTAATTCTTCTTTTACGTAATAGGGACCAACGTCGTATTTTACGCTCGAAAAGCCCAGTATCTCTGCGATTTTTCTATGAAAGGTAAGGCAGTATTTTTCTAAAGTGTATCCGAGGTGCTGTCTATAGTGATCATAGCTTATACATTCTTGAGGAGCCTTGGTGTAATCGCCTCTGAGAATCTTTTCAAGATTTGGCTTTATGAACTTATAGTAGAACATCAGATAGTAATCACTTATAAAGTACTTTTCATCACGTTTTGAAATCTGATATTTAAGAGGTGAATATCTTCCAATAAATCCACACAAGATAAGATCATTAAAAATCTTTGTATTTGTACCTCCTGCCGAAAACTTTCCCTTTGTTTGAAGTTCATTCTTATTTTTTGAACCGTACTTACCTAAAATTTCAATAACTTTATGATAGTTTTCATTCTTTGCAAGACTACTTACAAAAACTCTCTCAGCCTCATTTGTAAAATATCCTCCTTGTCGTACTGCATTACTCAACAAGGATAGATAGACCGAGCTTTCTGTGGATAAGTATTTTAAATACTCAGGTATGCCACCGGCTAACAAATATGCATCAAGAACTTCACCAAAAGATTTTTCTGGGCCCAAAATTTGATGTGCGGCATGAATCGAGAGTTCGTTCACTGGAAACTCATACTGTGACCGGTTATAGAGTGCACTCGACTTCATAACTTTGTTAATCAAAAACGAAGGGGAAGATCCACAAAGAATTAGTACGAGCTTGTTATTTTTCTGCCAAAAATTATCCCAGACATATTTCAAATCTGTTACAAGATTGTCTTTGTAATCAGCCATCCACTGGATCTCTTCGAGATAGAGTGTGACTTCTTTATCTTCCAAGTATTTATTTACAACGAGAAAAGTTTCTCTCCAATTTTTAGTTTTTATTTTTGAGATATTTTTATCCCCAACTTGTTCTGCGAGTTGATCGAGAAAATTTTCGCGTTGAAACCGTTCTCTTTTATTTTCAATACCTTCAATTTTCAGTAAGTTTCTATTCCCAAAAGCATGATGAATAAGTGTCGTTTTTCCCACGCGGCGCCTTCCATACACTACAATAATTTTTGCAAAGGGTTCCTGAGCTATAGATTGCAATCGTGTAGTTTCGTCCTCTCTACCACGTATTTTATTGTCCATATCTAATATTATATATGCAATATGGACAAAATACAATATTAATTATTGTCTGTATTTAGACAAGAAAATTCAAAACCCGAACCCGATTCAAAATCCGAATCCTCGCCAATCGAAGCCATTGAGTTTGTAAAATTGATATAAAAGTCTTTGAGTTGAGTCAGGAATCATCATATTAGCTGAGCAAATAGATTTTAGTTGAATATTTTAAAAAGTGTAATCAAGGTATAAGTTATTGAACTTTGGTAGTTAGATCGATTCTAGGGTAGGAGATACCGAGTTGGCGATTGTAGAAGCCAAGATTGATATCAAAAAAGTCACTCTTCAAAGGGGGCAAGAGTAGGTTCACTACTAGGAGGGGCGTTAGACTTAATTGGTTTAAGGGGTAGTCCAACTGGGAATACCAAGATTTTTAAGAAGCCTGTTAACTTCTTTAGAATCAGTAATAAAAGAAACAACCCGCATAGTGGCACTACATTTTGGACAAATCAGCGGGTCGACTTCGAATACGCGCTTAATAAGGGCAGCCCAGGATTTAGAAGCTTTTCTGATTGATTTTGGCTCCAAGGAGCAGGAGATGATAGTAGTTGCTGATTCGGAATCAGAATTATCAATCGATTTCTTCTTCTGCACAGATCTAGTCCTAGAGGAATAGGCACCATAATACCTAGTAGTGGATTCCCACTTGTTTGGAATATGGGCAGTAACTCTAGCTAAGAATTCCAAAGCAGAAAATTCGTATGTCTTCGGGTCCTTCTCAGTAAGGTAAGTAACAATATCGTCATCAATCTGTATTTTAGAATTAGCAACAATCTAAGAAGGTAGCAAAACTCGTTGATTCGAATTGTAATACGCCTCAACTATTCCTCAAGAAAATTCTCTGTATTGCCTCCAAAGAACACCTCATGAAGTTGGAAGCCAATTTCTATTGCTGCAGCTGACGGTGCCATCATTCGATACGCTGCAATTTCAGGGGAACTAATTGTCCTACTGCCATCTTCATTCCGCCTCCATGAATTACTTTGAGGGAGTTCTGGAAAAGGAAGATTCTCCATGTCAGCTCGTCCAACGTCACCATTGGGTAGAGTTACTGTCGCCAAAAGCCCTGTAGGATATTGTGAATAGGTAATTGAAACGCCATCCAAATTTCCACAATC
>JBILET010000295.1:0-3026 GCA_044351935.1 Bdellovibrionota bacterium | reverse complement strand
ACTTAACTTACCTAAGATAAATAGTTTCCCAATATTTATTTCTTCAAAAAACATAGATTCATCTTATAGAGTTGCAGGTAGTATTATATTTGCTGAATTTTCTGATGAAATCATAAATAAGTTTGATGGGAATATCTTTATTCAGCAGTACGAACCAAAGATTGCTAAAACATCAATTCCATCAGAGTGGAATAGCGATAGTGCGTTATTAACATATATTTCATTCGATAAAGAACGTAAATTTTCTTTTGCTCCTATCGATTGTCCAAATTGGATGGTTGTTGATTTGAAAATTGAAGGTGCTTCAGCATTATGTAGCGGCACCTTTGGTGGTAAAAGAGTTACTTATTCTGGCATACCACTTTTGCCTATAAACTTAGGTGCTGCCTCAATTAACAATATTATTGCTCTAAACGCACTGAAGTGGACTTTTTCTCGGCAAGATACTGACAAGCAACCACTTGAAGTTGAATCTTCGTTAGCTCAAGGTAATGTCGAAAATATAGGAGCAAAATTTAACATAAATAGTCCATCTGAACAGAGCAATAAATTACATTTGCCTTTTAAGTGGTTGACTTTAATTCTATCTGTAATTTTTATTCTGGACTCGTTGTGGTGGGTTAGAAAAAGTAGAGTCTGGGGAAGATGATTCATTTTCAAGATACTTCCATATGGTCTCTATTTTTTGCAGCGGCACTAGCGTTGGCTAGTATTACATTTTATTTTGTTTCAAAAGAAAATGCCTATATTCGAATATTAAGGTCGTTAATTTTAATATTTCTTTCAATTTTAATTCTATCGCCATCTTGGAGAATTGATTTAGATAATAACGATATCATTCTTGTAGATTATTCGAGTAGTTTTAGTAAAGGTATTCGCTCGGAGCTATTATCTAAAGCAACATCTATTTCTCAGACGGCAGCTAAATTAGAATTTAGCGATATAATAATAGATGCTGATTCTGAAAAATCGGTAAACTATAGTCGCACAGATTTAGAATCAGCAATCAAAGAATCAGTAGGGCAGTCTTCAAATCGAAATATATTGTTGGTCTCGGATGGATTTGAAAATAAAGGTTCGATACAAAGAATCATATCAGATCTTAAACAGAGAAATATTAAGGTATACCCGCTGATAGATTATTCATACGTAAAAAAAGTAAAAACCTGCGAAATAAAAGAATTTGAAGCTCCAATTTCGGCAGCAGCACAAAGTTCCGTTGAGATTAGAGTAGTCATTGCCAACGAAACTTCGCAAAAATGCCAGGGTATACTTGATATAAAACAGGACGATAAAGTTCTATTGTCAGAATCAATAACATTAGACTCTAGTGATACTAAGTTAATTAAGACTAATAGCGATCCAAATTTAGACGGCAAGCGAAAATTATCTGCCGTATTTACTCCATATGGTAGTAATAGTTCCCAACAAAAGCATCGTTACTTAACAACGTCTAAGCGAGAAAAAATACTATTACTGAATGGAACCTCACTTGATGCTAGGGTCATATCACCGTTACTCAGGCAGCAAAGTTTTCAAGTTGATGAATACTTTAGTGATCAAACAATTTTTCCTCAAATTCAGTTTCAAGAATATTCTACAGTAATACTTAATAATTTATCATTAAAATCCCAGTCAGAAGATTTTACTTCGGCAGTTCACGATTACGTATATAACGGGGGAAATGTAATTGTATTCGGAGGAGAGCGTGCATTTGGTTTAGGCGGATATCGTGATTCGAATCTAGAAAAAGCTTTGCCTGTATTTTCTTTACCACCTCAAACAGAACAAAAACGGCTAAACGCCGCTGTCCAATTAGTTATTGATAAATCTAAAAGTATGGAGCAACAGAGCAGACTTGATTTTGTTAAAGCTGCTTCAAAAGAAGTTATTCGAGTTTTAAAACCGGATGACTATCTTGGGTTAGTAGCGTTTGATAATGAACCTTTTGTTGTAATTCCCATTAACAGGTTAGATCAAATCCGCGAACAGGCACTATCATTAGTGGATAGATTTTTTCCGAGTGGCTCAACAAGACTTCTAAAAGCACTTCAACTTGCTGGCCGAGGTTTAGAGCGCGTACCAGCTGGTCGTAAACATATAATAGTATTAACAGACGGAAGACTGCCTGATGCAGGTCCGATGTATGTAGAGCTTGTAAAGCAACTTCGTATAACCGGAGTCACCGTTTCATCGGTTCTAATTAGCGATGAAGACGGAAGTTATCCATTAAAAGAAATGGCCGAAGTCGGAGGGGGAGTTTTTTACGTAACAAGTGATCCTTCAAACTTACCAAGAATATTCCTTCAAGATATTCGTGTGTCGACAGGAGAAAAAACTGTCAAAGAATCAATTCAGTACGACATCAAGAAAGGACCTTCAGGTATTATCAGCACTTCTGTTCAAAGCTTTCCAAGGTTAAAAGGATACGTTCAGACAAAAGCTAAGGAAGATTCAAAAGTTGAATTGATGATCGCTGAACCCGGCCAAAATCCAGAGCCACTTTTAGTGTCATGGCAATATGGCAAAGGGCGCTCTGTTGCGTTCACAAGTGATATTTATGGTCGATGGAGTGATGACTGGACGCGGTGGGATAATTTATCTCAGTTCATATTAGACTTAACTTCATCTAAAGAAAATTCTAATAATCCAAAATCAGCAATTGATTTTGATGTTAGAACAAAACTAAATGGTAGTCAGCTTACAGTTGAACTTTTTGTTTACTCTGATATCTCACTGAATCAAGTAACTGGAACACTTGATGAGAAAAATTTATCATTGCAAAAGAAAGCCAATGGAAGATACGAGGCAAGTATTGATTTAGATAATATTAAAGAATCATACGACCTTAATTTTTCAGTAAATCAATCAAAACTTCCAACCATAACTTTTGCTATCGATAAAGAATCTTTAACTGATCAGCTCGACCGGGGAACCAATTTGCCTCTGTTGAGCCAAATAGCGTCAGAAACAGGCGGTAAGATTAATCCGACTCAACTACCAAAATCAGATAAAAAAGATCATAA
>JBILET010000331.1:0-2717 GCA_044351935.1 Bdellovibrionota bacterium | reverse complement strand
TCTTCAGATCTATAATACTTCAAATTTTGACGTAACAATTAAATCTGACGACTCGCCGCTTACCCAGGCGGATTTAGCTAGTCATAACTATATTGTAAACGCGCTTTCAGAGTTGTCAGATATCCCTATAGTTTCTGAAGAAGATCGAATTACTACAAAAAACAAAGAGCAGAATAAGAATTTCTGGTTGGTTGACCCTCTTGACGGAACTAAAGATTTTATAGCTAAAAACGATGAATTCACCGTAAATATTGCTTTAATTGAAGACGATAAACCTATCTTAGGTGTTGTCCATATTCCTGCGTCTGAAACCACATACTACGCAGAACGCGGTAAAGGATCTTATATGATAAGAGATGGCGTAAGAACAAAAATTTCTTGTCGGCAACCAACCACAGAAGTTATTTGTCTAGAAAGTAGATTTCACAGTAATAGTAAAACACTTGATTTCTGCCGAATTAATAATATTAGTAAGATTGTTAAATATGGCTCGTCGATAAAGCTATGCAAAATCTCGGAAGGAGTTGCTGACGTGTATCCAAGGTATGAGCCTACAAAAGAGTGGGATACTGCAGCTGCTCATTGTATATTAACGGAAGCAGGTGGTTCGGTGATAGATCTTGTTACCAAAGAGGAGCTAAAATACAACAAATCCACTTTAGTTAATAATTTCTTTATAGCATCAAGTAATAAAAAACAATTTATTTATGACTTCTAATGAAATAAAAAATATTTCATTTAATTGTGGTAAGCCACCGGTAGTTTGGATTACTGGTATGTCTGGTTGTGGCAAATCGACAATAGCAACCGAATTAGTAAATAGACTAAGAAGATTTTGGCCCAATACTATTATGGTAGACGGAGATTCTATCCGAGAGATTTGTGGAAATGATTTACAGTACACTAAAGAGGATAGATTAAAGAATGCATATAGGATCTCGAAGATGTGTAAGTTCTTGCAGGGTCAGAATTCCTTAGTAGTATGCTCAACTATTTCATTTTTTCACCAGATTCATCAATGGAATCGTGAAAACCTGACACATTATATTGAGGTACTATTAAAAGTTGAATTAGATGAGCTTGAAAGACGTAATTCAAAGGGATTATATGGTCAAAAATCATCAGCCGAAAATGTCGTTGGAATTGATCAAATACTAGAAGAACCATTGAATCCAAATATAATTCTTACAAACTCTCGTCAGTCAGATTTGGATGAGAATTTGAATAAGATCCAAAATTTAATCACGCAATATTGCTCCTAGTGAGTTTATTAAAATTAGATTAAATTTGTCAGCAATGACGAAAAACCCCAAAGTTATAATTTTAGCTGCAGGAGAAGGGCAAAGATTACGTCCACTAACCAACGATAGACCAAAGACACTAGTAGAATATCAAGGTAAACCCTTAATCGACTATACGATTAATACTCTAAAAGAGGTTGGTTTAACCGAGATTGTAATTGTTGGTGGGTATCTAGGGGATATGTTGAGATCTAGGGCCTCTAGGTTTTATTTAAATAATGAGTATTCATCAACAAACATGGTGTATTCATTGTTTTGCGCTGAAAAAGAGCTTAACCAAGATGTAATAATTTCATATGGTGATATTACATATAAACAAAATGTCATAGAAGCTCTATTACGATCACAAGAAGATATTAGTGTAGTCGTTGATCTAGAATGGCAAAAGTTATGGAGTCAACGAATGGAGAATCCACTTGACGATGCAGAGTCTTTAAAATTAAACGGTAATCTCGAAATTAAAGAAATTGGCAATAAATGTTCAGATATTCGTGATATACAGGGGCAATACATCGGGCTTATTAAGTTTTCGGCCGAAGCTTTAAATCGAGTTAAAAATTTCTATCACTCGTTAGATAAAAATAGTACTTACAGGGGTAAATCATTCAATCAAATGTATATGACTACTTTTCTACAAATGATTATTGATAATTTAATGCCGGTTAAAGCTGTTACTGTGCATGGTGGATGGATTGAAATTGATTCAGTTGAAGATTTAAACTGTTCTATGGTTTAAACTTTTATTCGTTAATAGTATTATCTATATATGAATACTATAATTTCCGAATATTTCAACGCGTTTAAAAATAAAAATATTACTACAATTGATAATATTCTATCTCAGGATGTTATCCTACAAGATCCAGTTGTTGGGCAATTAACAAAACGTCAAGAAGTTATAAAAGCTTATAAAGATATATTCGAAAACTGCCATCAGATTCAATTCGAAACAAAACGATCTTATCAGATGAACGAAAATTCATTTGCTATAGAATTTTCATTCAAATTTGTTGACAACAGCGGCGCGCATCATAAAGTCGATGGCGTGGATCTGATCGATATTTCAGACGTTAAAATTACTAGTATTAGAGCATATTTAGATACTAATACTAATTAAATTTTTATCTAAAAACATATTCATGTAGATGATCTATAGTGGAGTAGTATCCAGTTTCGCGATGTCTAATTCCAAATAAAGCTTTAGCAGCATATTGAGTGGACACACAGATCGAGTAATCAAGGCACTTAGCTGTATCCTTAATGCTTGAAAGTTCTGGGAATAGTTCCTCAATTTTTATTGCCTCGAAGTTATGCGGAGACAATCTTAGAACTTTTGATGTGAATAAATTAGCCCCATCCCCATATACTGATACCTGAAATCCAAGCGAATGATCATATGGATTTGCAACTATTAAT
>JBILET010000040.1:0-8792 GCA_044351935.1 Bdellovibrionota bacterium | reverse complement strand
TTTTTTAATTTCCGCGAAGATAGGATGCGTGAAATCGTTTCTACATTAACACAAAAAGATTTTAATCATTTCCCAAGACCTTTTGTAATATCATCCGAAAACGTTTTGTGTTTTACGGAATATGATAAAACATTTGGTCTGCCATTTATCTTTGAACCTCAAAGCTTAAGCAATCATTTAGGCGAGATTGTATCAAAAGCAGGTTATACACAACTAAGAGTTGCTGAAACTGAAAAGTATCCTCATGTTACATACTTTTTAAATGCTGGTATCGAAGTTTCTTATCCTGGTGAAGACAGAAAAGTAGTGCCTTCTCCAAGGGATGTGAAGACATACGATCTAAAACCTGAAATGAGTGCATTTGAAGTAAAAGATGTAGTGATAGATGGTCTAAAAAGTAAACAATACGACTTAATCGTTGTAAATTTTGCAAACTGCGATATGGTTGGACACAGCGGAGTTATAGAAGCTGCAATAAAAGCTGCTAATACAGTCGATACATGTTTGGGATTAATTAGCCAAGAAGTACAACAACAAAAAGGTGCATTAGTAGTAATAGCCGATCACGGAAACGCAGAACAGATGATTCATTACGATTCTCACACGCCTCATACTGCTCACACTACTTTTCCTGTGCCTATGATAGTTGCTGATTTTCGAGCGGATGCCAAACGATATAATCCAAATTACTTAAAAGATGGTGGTGCTTTATGTGACGTTGCACCTACAGTACTTGAAATTCTTGGTGTCAGTAAACCTGCCGAGATGACAGGTACTTCCAGGCTTTACTAGTTGAAATTAACTTTTTAAATGTCTTCTATAATTTTAAATAGATCCACTATTACTTTCTTAATCGCTCCACCAATAATACTATCATTAACTAAATAAGCTGTTCGGCTATAGTGATGTTCCTTCTTGTTAGAAGGATTATTAAGGGGCGAAGGAGCTATAATAAATTCAGCTCGTTTATCTGCAAATTTTTGCATTGGATCATCTTCGTTCATTATTCCAATATACATTGGAGAATTATGATCTCCATGAGGGTCTCCAATACCAATAAATCCGATTTTATCACGGTGCTGTGGATCAATATGAAGATAAGCCATACTAGAAATTAAATTACCAGCAGAATGAGCAAGCACTACCACTGAAGCACCTTGTCTAATAATTTGCTCGATATATTCAGATAAGTCTTTTGCAATCGCCCTAGAGATCCTAGGGATTCTGTCTTGCCTAGAATGGATAAGTTCGAGCCCAGCTTGAACTTTATCTGCACGTCCAATTGTATCTCGGTGGTATCCTGCAATTTTAAAATCTGTACTAACGTCACTATTATTCGTATTAAGAAAATCATTAAGATGGCTAATAGTATTTACGAATTTTTGATCGTCAGTATCGATTCCGTTTACCCAAATTACGACTCTGTCCCCTTTTTTAATATCAAGATAATCAAGTTTAATGTGTGTACCATTTTTAACTTCCAACATGCGACCTGAAGCTCTTATCATTGCAAGGCCCGCTAAAACCCCTGAAGTAAAAGCAATTGTGCGAGAATTTAAACTAGCAAATATTGATTTAGATTGGCTTTGGGTTTTTTGTTCCATAAGTTTAGGGGCAATAGATAGCAATTATTGTATTGATAATTAACTTCTTAGGATAGAAGCACAGGAAACTTTTATTTTATAGTGGCGATATTATTATATTAAATGCTTTATAATTTAATATTTCCCGGGCAGTGCGCTTGTTGTGGTACTAGTTTATCAATATATAAGCAATCTATTGGTTGCAATAGATGCTATAGATTATTACTTGAAGAATCCTTTGATTTTAAAAACAATTTTTCACAGATAAATAGTCAATTTAGAGAGTATAATTTTTTCTTCTTAAACCTTGGATTACATAAACATTTACTCAAAAGAGCAAAACTAAAACCATCGATAAGGGCTCTTAAAATGTTATTCGAAGTTTCTGTATTCAATAGTGATTTTGATTATCAAAGAATAAATAATGTAGATCTTGTGATTCCAATACCGAGTCATTTTACATCGTTAGTTAAGCGTGGGTTCTCACCATCGGCTGAATTTGGCAAACTAATCGCAAATCTAATTGAAAAAAAATTTTCTTCAATCGTCTTAAAGCAAATCTATGGAGTACAAAAGCAAGCTAAGCTTAAAAAAATTGAACGAATTTTAAATGTTAAAAATTCCTTTTTTACGTCCCCTGAACTAATCAAGGATAAATCAGTACTTTTAGTTGATGATATTATTACAACTGGGGCTACTATAAATGAATCACGATTAGCACTGATAAAAGGTGGAGCTAAGAATGTTGAGATACTAGCGATGGCAGTTTCACCGTTGCTATTTCATTCTAGGTATTGATTATTAATCTGGATATTTACAGATACCTGAAACAAATAATCCCCAATTATCATTTGTCGCAGTAGTTTCGACTGCTCTTCCAACAAAGGAGCTACCTGATAATGATGGTGAGGCGTAAGTTATCTTTACACTATCGCTATCATAATAATCGAATAGACCTTTATATAATGATACATTACCCCCAATTGCAACTGAACCAGCAGGACAGTTTACGCTAAACGTTTTTGGGCTTATGCTGTCAACACTAGAAAGATCTGCAACAACCACGATCTTTGACGCCCCTGATATACCTTGAGGTCCCTGAGAACCTTGGGGACCTTGGGGACCTTGAGGGCCTTGGGGACCTTGAGGGCCTTTTAATCCTGAAGCAGCCGCTGTTTCTAACACTTTTGTTGTTTCCAAAATTTGAGTAAAACCACGGGCACATCGCTTCGCAGTTGGAACTGTACGTACTGTGTTAACTACTTTCCCCTTCTTTATTACTGAACGTAGGCAAACTTTTTCAGACAACGCGTTTGCAGTGAAAAGTAATACGGTGAAGGCTAGAAATAAAATTTTAACTTTCATTTTTTACTAAATTTAAAAAATTGAACTTGAATGATATATGATCAATAAAAACTAATAAATTAATTATGAATATAACCAAATTACGCAACAAATTCAGCAGCTTAGATTATTAGTGTAGTATTATATCCTTTAACATCATTTGCCCATCGGAATATAACATTAAGATTATTTTTGATAGAGAACTGTTTTATAGAATAAAAAATGTAATAGTACGGAACATGCAACATCCTTTAGATAAATTTATCTTCGACAAAAATACTCATCCATTCGAACGTCTGCGTGCGATTACTGCTAGGCTTCGCGATCCAGTATCTGGTTGCCCCTGGGACAAAGAACAAACGCATGAAAGTTTAACTCCTTATATCATTGAAGAAGCGCATGAAGTTGTCGAAGCAATTACGACTTGTCCTGAAGATCTAGTAAAAGAACTAGGTGATGTTTTACTACAAGTTATGCTTCATAGTCAGATTGCTAGCGAAACTAATAACTTCACCGTTGATGACGTCTGTGAAGCAGTATCAGCAAAACTTATAAAACGTCACCCTCATGTATTTGGTGAAGTAACAGCCGATTCAAGTAAAACAGTTCTTAAAAATTGGGAACAGATAAAACAAAAAGAACTAAAACCAGGAGCATCAATATTAGATGGTGTACCAAGAGGAATGCCTGCATTACTGCGTGCCCAACGAGTTTCTGAAAAAGCTGCTCGTGTTGGATTTGAATGGTCAACTCTTCAACAGATAAAAGATAAAGTGTTTGAAGAGTTTAAAGAGTTTGACGAAACATTTGATCAAGAATCTGATAGTTCTGGGGCTGCTGCCGATGAACTTGGTGATATATTTTTTGCACTTACTCAAGTTGCAAGACGAATGAATTTTAATGCTGAAGACTTGCTACAAAAATCTACCGATAAATTTTCTCGAAGATTCAAAGCAATTGAAAAAAAACTTCCTAAATCTCTAACTGATTATTCTTTGGAAGAGCTTGATAGAGCCTGGGAAGAAGTTAAAAAGGAAGAAAAAAGCGCTGGCTGAGAATTATCAAATTTAAACTTTTGTTCCAACTTGATACTAAGATTACCTTTAAAAAATATTTGAATAGGTCTTTCTTTTTTAGCTTTAGAATTAAACAAAGCCAATTCTTGCAATCCGAATGAACTTGGTGTTTCTAGTTGATTAGTAGCGTAATTTGTAGCCTCGATAAATTTCTGATAAAGCGGGCTAAAAATTGATCCGCCAATGCGACAAACTACGATCCAATTTTCATTGGAATGGCGCATTGCGGTTGCAATTCTTCGCAATGCCATTTTTGCTTGGCTATTTGAATATTTATCTAATATGGCATCAGGATTGCACACTGCAATATTAACATCCGGGTTTGAAATTTTAACAATTAATCCTGGTGGGATATCAATACCAAGCTCCCTACTTTCAACGACAGAATAATTTGTAGCTAAAATTATTTTTGAAGAGCTTTTTGCGGAGGAAACAATAATATTTGAAAATTTATTATTTAGATCTTCACGTAACCCGGAAGATTCATTGACATCAGTAGCAATAAATACCGACGGAGTATTATCTTTAATAATTTTAAGGACACCATCGCCCTGAAGTTTTGATTGTACAGAAGCTACTGATAAAAGACTGTGCTTTGATCCATTTTCACTTATCAATCTTTGATAAGATCGCGAGTGTAAGATAAACGGTTTTAATACTAAAAGCGCATTTACTATTGTATATAAAGAGCCTCCGAGCAGCGCGAGCAATATTATCAATATCGCTCTTTTTATTTTACGTTCCAGTCTAGGACTCCTTTCTTCCAGACGTAAACCAGTCCTCCACCCAAAACGATCATAAATGACAACATTGCATAAAAACCAGTCCATCCCAAGAAATCAAGATTTACTGCCCACGGGTACATAAAGATTACTTCTATATCAAAAAGGATAAATAACATCGCAACAAGATAGAAGCGCACGTTAAATCTTTGATCTTTAACCATGCCAACCGAAACCGAGCCGCACTCAAACGGAAGTTGTTTAGTTTTGCTTCGAAACTTCGGGCCCAGTATAGATGACAATATCAACATCGTTACCAAAAACCCGGCTGCAACTATAGCTAGCCCTATTATCCCTGCGTATTGATTCATAATGCCATAGAGTACCGCTTAACATATCGATATGACAAGAGATCGCTTAAACCCTCTATACTGAATTAATTGATGCAAGATACGTCTTAATAAATTATAATAGATACGATGCTCATCAGATGCGCCCATCTTTTTGCAACTTGCTTAGTTTTCTGGGTACTTGCTGTTACTCCTTGCGCTTGCGCAGAGCCTAAAGATATTTGCCATTCCGCACATTGCGACTGTTCATTTTGCCCTGACTGTCTACAGATTTCATCAGAGCAACTACTCTTACAAAATGGATCCTCTGCCGAGAAAGACACCAGAGGCCTGGATGATAATTCTTCTGATTTTACGACTACCACATTTTTCTCGGACATATCTTTCAATTTTACGACTGGGTTTTATCACTATACTACCCCTACTAAACGTAAAATTTGCTCCTCAAAACTCGAAAGAGGCCCTCCTACTCTAGCTTAATATAAACTGATTTTTCGAATTTTTTAATTTATAAATTTTATAGGATCTATATGAATAATTTTCTTTTAAGCACTGCTTTACTTTCTGCACTATTACTTGGCTCGGTTGGCGTAGCATCTGCTGAACACCACGAAAAAGCCAAAACTTGCGACTGCAAAGAATGTGCAAACAAAGATAAACATGCTTGCGCTGATGGAACTTGCGATTGCGAAAAGTGCGATTGCCATAATCACGATAAAAAAAGCAAATAACATAGCCCAATAACTTGGGTTTTAGAGCGGCTTTTTAGCCCAAATAAGGGCTAAAAAACGCCGCTCTTTTGTTTTTCGCTATTTCTTTTACCTCAAGGATTGAATATTTTTTAATTTATCCCTAAAGTACTGGCTCTAGCGATTTATGCTGACATAGCTCAACTGGTAGAGCAGCTGATTTGTAATCTGCAGGTTATGGGTTCAAGTCCCGTTGTCAGCTTAGTTTTAAAACTTAAGCCTTCTAAAATAAGCACTGTGAAGGTATCTGCGAAGGTATCGACTTATAGTTTCGTTGAGCATAGTTTCCTTGATCTCATGCACTCGTAGCTCAGTTGGATAGAGCAACCGCCTTCTAAGCGGTGGGTCGGAGGTTCGAATCCTCCCGAGTGCGTTTTTAGTGTATACTCCTCATAGTATGCTTTTTGAAAATCTACCCCTCAGCGATAAACAACTCACAAATAACAACTCAAATGTTCAGAAAAACAAAAAAAGCTTAGCAACTTGTACTCCAGTAAATGCATGGCTTACTGAAACAATTCAACGTTGCGTGACTAGAGTTGAGCAACTAAGTCGCAAAGCTTCCTCAGAAAAAGTTATAGATTCTCGCCCATCAACAGCAAAAACTCTTTTCACTCAATTATCTCAACAATTAAATCCCGAACGTATCGCTCAATTAGAACTGACTGCTTATGATTTGCTGGAAGTCTACCAAGCAGTTACAGATTTCTTTCCCAAAGATTCACTAGACAATAAAACCAAAGTGATAGCAGATCAGTTTCCTCAGCCTGATGTCATAAATTTATTTTCTAATGTTTATCCATCACTAGAGGAAAAAATACTTCAAATTCCCACGGATAAATTAGAAGATTTAGTGGACATATGTATTCGAATCAATCACTGCTTTAATATTATCAGCGAAGTCGAAAGACTAAGCAGAACTAAAGGCACTGGATCACTCGAAAATATCTATAACATTGCAAAACAATCAGGATTTTCGGTCAGCGATATAGATAAACTTATTATCATCTGGACTGGCACTGCTCATCCAAACAGATTTGTAACTTTACCCATAGAAAAAACAATCGGCGAGCTTGTTGATATACTCGTTAAAGATTCTTCTGCAGATAGCCAAGAAATATCCCAACTGTTTTGCACGATGCTTAATGCAAATATAATTCCGCAGCAGGCGCCTAAAAGAACTGCAGAAGCCTCATATATAGCAAGAACATTTGAAGAAGCTGGTGTTAAAGGTCTAAAAACGCTGTTCCGACAAGATTATCAAGCTAGAAGACAAGTTTGGGGAGACGATTGTCCTGCGCCTGCATATGTCGTCAATTTTCATTTATGGCCCACTTTTGATTGGGACGGGCAACGAAACCCCAATTATGCTGAAACAATTGATAGTATAAAACGAAATCGCCAACTTGCTTGCGACGTTTTAACTAAACAATTAAATGCAATAATTGCCACTGCTCCAGAACATATCGAATTTAATTTCGACAACGGCACTGTAAGCGTTAAAGAGCTTCTTGCAAGATTTTTAAACCGCATTCGAGCTACTCAAGCTGGAAGAGAATCACACGACCCGATATCTCAAAGCAGACTAATTAATGGCTTATCCTGCATGATTGATGCCGTTAAGAGTTCCTCGGATGCCAAAACTTATAGCCTATTAATTGATGACTTAGAAGAACTTAGATTTATTGCAAGAAATATAGGATTACACTTAGCTACAGGAGAACACCGACAAAATTCTTTGTATAACGAAAATGTTTTAGACCAAATTTCGAATATCCTTGGTATAAAAAATTATTCCTCCAAATCCGAGCAAGAAAAAATTGATTTTCTAGCTAAATTTTTACAATCGGATAGCAAGATTAAATCTTCACAAGTTGATATTTTAAATAATCTTGAATCTCTACCTAAAGATGCAAAAGAATATTTTCAAGTACTCTTGAGTATTAAAGAAGAATTACTAGAAGATCCACAATGTTGTAGCAGGACAATAATTTCGCTTACTACATCTACTTCAGACATTCTTGAAGTAGAACTTTTGTTAAAACTAGCCGGAATAAATGAATCTGATAACTCAGCAAAACTTGAAATTGTTCCTTTATTTGAACGCCCCGAAGATAAAATAATTTGCGATTCAATCTTTAAAAACGCCCTAGACGCATCTGAGTCACTATTATCATTAGCTAAATATTTTGGCAGGCTATCTGCTATGGCTGGATACTCTGATGGACAGATGAGAGGTGGCCCAGGAGACCGAGAATTAAGTCGAGAAGTTGAAGAAAGGATTTCTTCTGTTGCAAAAAATCTAAATCTTAAATGGGCGATTGAGCATGGATTAGGCCCTGGTGTTGGTCGAGGCGGTGGATTTAATGGTGACCAATCAATGCTTACATCTGATGCAGTAGAATCAAAGTATATTCATTTTACAATTCAAGGTACTGCAATCGGAAAGCTTTTAAGAGTATCTACTTCGGCCTGCCGTCAAGCGATAACGGCAATAAGAAATTACGTTGAAGGATTGTGCAGAATAAATAACTACTCAGCGAAAGATAAAGTTCAACAGGACGAATACAGAAATATTCGAAAACAAGTTTTTGCCAATGCTCGAGACCAATACAGTGATTTAATTGGTCGAGGAAAAATTTATGATTTTTGTGGCAAACAAGTTCCAGGAGAAGATGTGTTTTTTGCATCCCTAAATTTAGTTTTCCCCCCTGAATATCTTGATGGATTAAAGCAAGTTTCAAGGCCACTATTTAGATTTGATCAAAAAGAAGGACAAACTTTTTTTAACGGATTACAGGATAATCCAGAAATTTGGGTTTCGTACGAAGACTTTAGAGCAGTTCCAAACAGTCAAATCTCAGACGGCACACGCCTTTGTTATTTGAGCTTATATAGTTGGGGCTCGATTCTTCAAGACATTCGAACTTTAAAAGGCGACCAGTATCTTCAACAGATGTATGTGAAC
>JBILET010000294.1:0-3050 GCA_044351935.1 Bdellovibrionota bacterium | reverse complement strand
GTTGGTCTACTACTCATAGTGGCTAAGTATCTCAGTGCATTTTTCATCTAGGTATTATTCTGGGTTTAGTCTATAAACCTATATATGTTTGACTTTATATTTGACCCAAATGCCTGGGCTACTCTTGCTTTACTTGTCGGTTTAGAGCTTGTTCTTGGAATCGACAATATTCTTATTATATCAATTTTAACTGATAGGCTTCCTGCCGAAAAACGCGAGCTTGGAAGAAAAATCGGTTTGGCGGCTGCGCTGTTTGGACGACTGCTAGCACTTGCTGGAGTTTCTTATATTCAAAAATTAACCAATCCATGGATTTTTGGTTTAACCGGAAAAGATATTATTTTGCTATCGGGAGGATTGTTCCTTTTATATAAAGCTGTAAAAGAAATTCATCACGTCGTTGAAGGCTCTTCCGAAGGAGCAGAAGCTGCAAAATCTTTGGGTAAAGCAACAGTTGGGTCTGTTGTTTTTCAGATCTTAATGTTTGATTTAGTATTCTCGATTGATTCGATTATTACAGCTATAGGCTTAACTACAGATATAGTTGTTATTTATATTGCAGTGCTTTTCTCTTTCCTTGCTGTTTTGTTATTCAGCAAGCCAGTAGCTTCTTTCGTATTAGCGAATCCTGCATTAAAAATATTAGCTTTAAGTTTCCTAATTGTTATCGGTGTTACATTGTTCCTTGAAGGAATGCATGTTGAAGTTCCTAAAGGATACATATATATGCCGATGGGGTTTGCGCTTGGTGTTGAGCTTTTACAAATGCGATATAGCACTAATAAAAAGCGAAAAAATCCGCAAGTTTGACCACTTACCAATCTGTGCTATAGTAGAAGACCTAACGCGGGGTAGAGCAGCCAGGTAGCTCGTCGGGCTCATAACCCGGAGGTCGTAGGTTCAAATCCTGCCCCCGCAACCATTCTTGTTTTTTCTACGCAAACTTGGCGAAGCCAAGATTTGCGTTACGACCAGCCGTGTGGCTGGACACCCGTCGCGCTGATGCGCTCCTCCGGATTTTTTCTACTCGAACTTGGCCCATCTGTGTGCGTAAGCTGTTCTTCAATCTAGGTTAAGGGTAAAACTTAAGTCTTTTTGTGAAGCTTTAAAAGTAGTTCCATATCCAAATTGGTTGACCAACATTATTATTTCAGTTTACCCAAATCGATTGTAAGATCGATAAAATTCTTTCGTAACAATCCATTTGTAATTTTTTTAAGGTCTAAGATTTTTTTTGGTGGTAGGTCTTTTATCGGAGTTTCGTAGTTTAGGGGATATATTTTTTATTCAATTAGAAATCGGGGGTTTATGCACCAATGGCGTATTTTAATCGCGTATATAAAAATAAAGAGCTTAAGCTTAGAAAACTTGCAATTGGTTTAGGTCCTAAAAAATCACTTCTTAGTTTCTCAATGGCGGCGGCTGATTCTTCGGGAAGAACACTGTAGAACAATAAGCTATGGAGTAAGGGTTGTGGATTTAACAAGTCCCCAATCACCCAATCTTTAATTTGATACTGCGCAATTATTTTTTCTACGGCAGATCGTGTTTCACTGTCTGTGCAATCAAGGGCGACGCGTAGCTTGGAGTTCTCGCGTTGTATTAGGCCTTCTAGGCTTGGAAAGTCTCTCTTATGTCTATCACCAAAATCTACCATATATGTTCATAGCTCCAGATTAATTAAGTACTATAAACTGTTATGAAATCTGTTTTGTAGGTGTAACATATAATTATTATAATTATACAGATATTTTCCAACCACCTGAAATGCTTAAAAATTTCGATGTTAATTAGCATAATATAAGGATTCTGATGGTTGTAAATATTAGATTTTGTTAATCCTTCGGCTTAGTGTACAGCTCATCACCTGGCAGGCCGCCCCATTTTTCTTTGTAGCGTTGGTCGTTTGTTGTCACCATTTGGCGCATGGCTTTTGCGATTGTTAGTTTGTCTGATACTGGGATGTGTTCCATTTGTAGGCATCCTTTAATTGTGCCAAGTTCTGTGTGGTAGACGAGTGCATCACGTGCAGTTACGCCGCGTGGGATTCCTTTTAAATGCATTCGATAACTCATGTCGCTATCTTCTTGATATGCTGGAGCAAATCTTTCATCAAATTGTCCTACTGTTTCAAAAAGTCTGTGATCGACCATAAAGCAGCTCCAATTGGTACCTGACTTATCATTTATTTTTAGTTCTGCTTGAAGCAGAGTTCGAGCAGTGTGCCATCTGTCTGCTGACCAAACATATTCATTTGGATTTCGCTCTGCGCATGCAAGAAGCCTTGTTAAAGCTTGTGGATGAAATTCTAGATCAAGATTACTAACAAGTACTTTGGATGCTCCTTCGGATAATGCATTGGTAATACCTTTATTCCATGCGCGACTTAAAATATTTACATCGTTATATGTAACATCATCAAAGCTGCTTGCTAACCATTGCTCATCATCAGTTCCATTGCGTGATGCATTTACTACTGCATAAGTTTTAATTGGCACATTGCAATTTTTAAGAGTACTTAGAGCTTTATCGGCAACTTTGCGATGAAAATTTGAAAGAATAAATGGGACAAATAAAACAGCTAATTGAGTCATGATGGTAGAATTCTTTGAAGGAGTTCGCTTACTCGCGGATTATTGCCAGAGATATGATTTAATATTTGTGCTTCACTAGTTAATTCTTCTTTTAGTTGTAGCGATTCAAAAAGTGAAGCACGTAACCAACGAATAGGCACATTATGTGGGTTTTCGTTTACCATGTTTTCCGAAAGCTCTATTGCTCGCAGTGCATCCTGTGGAGTCTGCATTTGCGTAATGTAAAAATCCAAAGCTTCGTTAAGGTTAGGATTGGTCACTATAGCTTGCTCACACAATAGTTTAGTTTTGGAAATATCATTTTTTATCCTGTGACTCATAGCTTGGCATAGATATAGATCTGCCAGATCGTATGAATTATCAGGTGAGGGCGCTGATAAAGCCAAAGCATCATCATATCGATGCTCCCTGTAAAGAGCTCGAAATAATATAGAGTAGATTCTTACGTTGTCTGGA
>JBILET010000020.1:0-10554 GCA_044351935.1 Bdellovibrionota bacterium | reverse complement strand
AAGTAACAGCACGCAGGCAACAAGCAAAGTTCAAGTAACACATAGCAACGAGCACGAACTCAACGAGCAATCAGTATAAGATAATTTTAAGGATAATTTTTCTGGATTGTTATGGCAGGAAGCACAGAACACTTTTATTCGATCAATTACTTAAAGTACCAATGATAGCATCATTAAAACAGCTCAAGCTTAGGTAGTCTTTAACTACAATAGCTTTTCACCTCAGTAGCACGGTTAGATTAGAAATAAGCCCTCTGACGACCGAAGACGCTATCTCGAATACCCAACCCCTTAAGGGTATCACGCTAAAACAGCGTCAAGCAAACGAAATCAACACTGATTTGTGGGGTATTTTAAGTGAAAAACTGCTCTATGGATGTAAATATCTATTGAATTTTGGATAAAAACTCAATTATACTAGGTATATTGGTAAATGTTGCCTGCGCTTCATACGCCAAGGAGTTGACTTAACAGTATTATAAAAGCTAGGCTTATACGTGAAGAATCCCAATATGGAACTATCAACAACCGATTTCAACACCCCTAGTAACGTTTGTGTTAAAACACTTAAAGACACCAAGCTTAACTCTGTAGTCACGATCAAAGGCATTACAAACTCTAATCCCGAGATTCGAAATCGATTACTTTCATTCGGACTAGTAAAAGGTCAACAAGTTAAAGTTACTTGCTCGTCTCTTTTTGGTGGAACTCGTTGCATAGAGCTTATCGGATATTCATTAGCACTGCGACTATCCGAAGCCGATTGCGTTTCGGTTCTTATTTAAGATCCGGTATAGATGTGAATCACGTGGATCTGGAGTCTGCAAAAAAAACTTCATTAACAATTGCACTTGCAGGAAATCCTAACAGCGGGAAAACTTCGCTTTTTAATTCCCTGACTGGTTCTCACTATAAAGTTGCAAACTATCCTGGAGTCACAGTTGAACGTAAAACTGCAACTGTACATCTAGATGGTCACAATGAACCTGTAACATTTATCGATCTACCAGGAATATATAGTCTATCTAGCTCATCGATAGATGAAAAAATTGCAACTCAAAACTTACTTGAAGATAAATTTCCTCCTCATCCTAATTTAATAGTTTGCGTAATTGATGCAGCAAACTTAGAGCGAAATCTTTATCTACTAACTCAATTAATTGACACTGGAATTCCAACTATTGCAGCATTAAATATGATAGATATCGCCGAAAGTCGCGGTATCAAAGTATATGACGAGTTATTATCACGAGAACTAAAGATTCCTGTAGTTTCAATAAGTGCAAAACATAATAAAGGCATTGATGAGCTAAAAAAAACTATTATTAATCTTGCCAATAATAGTTCAATAAACACAAAAACTTTTTCCTGGTGCCCAAATCAACTTTTTATCGAAATTGCCAATAAACTTGGGCATAAAACATATCCAAACAGAAGCGAACAGATAAAAACACTTATCGGCTTTAGTATTCTTTCGGAAAGTAACTTTAAAGACTCTATAGACGCATCAACTCTTAACGAAGCAAAACAGCAATTAGTCAGCAATCAGATCGATCCATTATCATTTGAAGCCACAAGCAGATACGCTTATGCTCGAGAAGTTTGTAATAAGTGCATAAAAAGAACTGCTTCTAAAAGAGCTGCTTTTATGAACAAAGTGGATCTTTACCTTACACATCCTATATCTGGAACAATTGTATTTGCTTTAATCATGGCTGCCATATTCCAAGCCATTTTTACATGGGCACAACTACCCATGGAAATTATTGATTCAAGTATTGGGTGGGTAAATAATCAAATTGCAAGTGTATTACCCGATGGGATTCTAAAAAGTTTAATACTAGATGGAGTTGTTGCAGGCGTAGGAAGTGTTTTAATTTTTATTCCCCAAATTGCCTTTTTGTTTTTCTTTCTTGGTCTATTAGAAGACAGCGGATATTTAAGTCGCGCTGCATTTTTGATGGATGGGATTATGCGTAAAGTTGGTCTTCAGGGCAGATCGTTTATTCCTCTATTAAGTTCATTTGCTTGTGCTATTCCAGGTATAATGTCGACTAGGACCATTCCATCTTGGTCAGATAGGTTAACAACTATTTTGGTTGCTCCTCTAATGAGCTGCAGTGCAAGGCTTCCGATCTATACAGTATTAATAGCAGCGATGATTCCTGAACAAAAAGTTGCAGGGATATTTTCCTTACAAGCACTAACAATGTTTAGCTTATATATCTTAGGAATATTAGGAGCAGCATTTGTTGCGTGGGTCTTAAAAAAGACATTGCTTTCTCGAGAGCCAGCTTTTTTTATTATGGAGCTACCTCCTCTTAGAAGGCCATCTTTTAGGCTAGTTTTTCGCGAAATATGGGATCGGATAAAATTATTTTGCCAATCTGCAGGAACTGTAATACTAGCATGCACAATTATTCTTTGGTTTTTATCCAGTTATCCTCGCACCGATGAAAACAAAGCACCCGAGTTGAGGTCTAGTTATGCTGGACAAATTGGTTCTTTAATTGAACCTGCAATAAAGCCAATCGGTTTCAACTGGGAAATGGGGATTGGAATTATTGCTTCGTTTGCTGCACGTGAAGTTTTTGTTAGTGCATTGGCAACTATTTATAATGTTGAAGACAACAGTAGTAGTTCCGATGGCAATGACGAATATAATTCCATCATAGAGACTTTAAAAAGCAAAGCTAATGATGGACAAATTACATTAGCTTCGACTTTGTCCTTACTAGTGTTTTATGTGTTTGCATGCCAATGCATGTCTACCCTTGCGGTGACTAAGCGCGAAACAGGCTCGTGGAAGTGGGTAGCGTTTATGTTTATTTACATGACTGCTCTTGCTTATATAATGGCTTTTATCACCTACAGAATTAGTGGTTAAAATATGCAAAAGTTGATTGTAATAATTCTTGTTTGTGCAGCCGCCATCTATTTGATACGTACATTACTATCTAAAAAATCAGATTGTGGTTGCTCAAAAAGCAACGGAGCATGCAAAAAGTGAATTGGATAAAAATTGCATCTATAATTATGTTTTGCGGGGTAGCTGCGGGTGCATTTGGTGCCCATGCTCTTAAAGATAAGCTTTCAGAGTATTCACTTGGAATTTGGAATACGGCAACTTTATATTTATTTATCCATGGCCTAGCCATATTAATAACCGGATTTTTTAGCCGAAATGATCCAGAAGTTGCCAGCAAACTAATAGGCACACAGATCTGTTTTGCATTAGGCGTACTGATTTTTTCAGGCTCTCTTTACGCTCTTGCTGTTACAGATATAAAGATTCTTGGCGCGATTACTCCAATTGGCGGAGTATTGTTTCTTGTAGGGTGGCTTTTAATGCTTAAGATTTAATAAGCGCGCTTTTAAACTTACTTTTTAAGTCATTATCAAAATTATTCAACCCTAATTGTATCATTATAGGTTCTAGTTGTGCTTTTAATGATGCTTCTTGTATGTGATCAACAATAATAGATAGCGCAAGAGGTATACGCATATCACCTCCGCCTCGCTCCATTGCAGCAACTAAACTTACAATTGCAGAATTATAGTTACCATGAGCAGAAAAAATTATTCCTTGCCAATATTTTAAGATCCAATCAGCATGAAACGCCTCGGCATAAGAACTTACTCCGGACTTTAACATTACTTCTGATACTTTAGATATCTCTATGTCAGCATTTATAAGTTCTTCTACCGAATTAGACTTTAAGCTGTTTATAAATATTCCCCCAGCAGATCCTAATGATTCAATCAGTAGCGAACTTCCTTTTGATAAAGAATCCTTCGGCAATAAATGAGTATAAGGATCAGGCCTGGAATTTTGACGCCAGATGTGAGGTCTTTTAGGTTTTAATAAAAGTTTTTCATATAATTTATTTATTGCTTTTCCAGCATTGTGCGCGCCAAAAATTTCGGATGCATATTTTTTAGCGTTATTTCCTAGTCGTGCGCGCTCGTCTGGATTTTCGTATAGGTATCTAATTGCTTGTGAGTATTCTTCTTCGGTCTTTGCAACTATTCCAGTATAACCATCAATTACAAGATCTCGAATTCCACCACTTGGAAGAACAACTACTGGAATCCCAGCATACATTACTTCTTGTAAATTCATTTCAGAAGCAGCGTATGTGTCTTCTCTTAGAGGATAACCATAAACATCCAAAGAACTTAATAAAGCAGGAAGATTTTCTATGTAACCTAAATAATTAAATTGATGTTCACTATTTAAGATTTTTGCTTCCTCCATTATCTGATGCATTCCAGCTCCACCAGCTCCGGCCAATACAAACCTTGCATCCGAGACATTTGCGTTAACACTCATCCTAACAAATGAAGGATGCATTTTTATAAAATCAATTGTCCCAATGTATCCAACGTTAAATCCATCGTGAGCAACAGGCTTAACTTCGTTTATTCTTTCAAAATCAGTAGCACCATAAATCATTCCACACCTTGAATCTCGTTCACTTGCTGGCAAAGATTGAAATGCAGAATGAGAATAAGTGTATGGACTACACGCAAGAGAAAGGTCAAAAAAATCTACAAGTGTATTAGTTAGAATCTGTGGGGCAGCGTGGCCGCCTACATGAAACCAACCAACCAATCTGCAAGGCTGATTAATCCCAGCAGTAAACAGCTGATACATTTCTGGGTTATTCCACCAACTAAATTGTACTATGTCAGATGATTCGAAAATCTGATTCCATCCAGACGAGTCCGGAGTTGGCACAACATCTACACCACACTCCGCAGCAATCTGAACAGCTTGCGGATCAACATCGGCTAACGAGACTATTCGGTGTTTGAACTGGCCAAATTTTGCGGAATACTTGGCTAAATATAATGTAGCCCTAGCCCCACCACCACGCGATAGACCTTGTATGATATGGGTAACTGTATATTTACTCACTGCTGTCTATATTAAATGAATACAGATAAACTGCTCCCTAAAGCTTATGTCTGAAAATATCACTCTTATACTCGATTTCGATAGTACAATTGTGCAAGTAGAAACATTAGACGAACTTGCAAAAATTTCGCTTCAAAAATGCTCGCCAGATTTAAAAGAAGCCACTTTAAATCAAATTATTGCCCTAACCAATTTGGGAATGGATGGGACTATTTCAATAGAGGAGTCTCTTGATAAGCGCGTGGCCTTATTAAACGCTTCCAAATCTGATGTGGAAGAAGTCACTAAAAATCTACTAGATGCCTTATCGCCTAGTTTTAAATCAAATAAAGATTTTTTTGAGCGCAATAAAAAAGATATTTATATAGTTTCGGCTGGCTTTACTGAATGTATTAAACCAGTGGCAAAATATTTAGGCTTAAATGAACGTAATATTTTTGCAAACGAGTTTATTTACGATCCAGATACAGCAAAAGTTATTGGAATTAATAAATCTCTTCCGCTAGCGCAAACTAAAGGAAAAATTAAAGCTGTAAAAAGTCTTAACCTTACAACTACAAATATACATGCACTAGGAGACGGCTTTACAGACTACGAAATAAAATCCGAAGGAGCAGCTACTTGCTTTTTTGCTTATACAGAAACAGTTAAACGAGAAAAAGTCATAAAAAAAGCCGACTATATAGTCGGCAATTTTGACGAGTATCTTCAGATTAGAAAGTCTTATCTGCCTTGAGCTCTTTTAAGTCTGTCTGCTCTGGCTTTCATAGCTCTAAGTTGACCACGAAGATAAGAAATCTTTCTTTCTAATTTTGCATTCTTGTTAGTGCAAGATAATTGAGCAGTTTGATTTCTCTTAGCCTGCATAATTGCGCATTGCTGAGCGTACACTTCGCTACAAGGATCATTTGCTCTTAAGAATTCTGGAAGGACATTTCCTTCATTGTCACAAGGATATACAGCAGCACATACTCTGATTTCATCATCACCCGAGTCTGCTAGTACAGCATTGTTCTGCGACATAATTAATAGCGAAAGAACCGCTGCTGCTTTTGTTAAATTTTTTACTACTCTTGCTACCATCTTTGTAACTCCTAAATCCGTTTAATTCCCTTTACTCAAACTAGTGTACCATTTTGTACACCCGTCTGCACAAAAATGTACCGGGAATATATAAAAATAATCAAAAATTCCAAGCAAAATGGTTCACCACAAACGCTAAACCACTAAAAAATAAGAATTTTTTTTACTGTTCCATCCTAAACTACTGGTTTAGATTCGACACAGTCTTAAGTTTAACTACGAAAAATTACCATTTTGGGGGGTATTTGGTGAGTTAAGTAGGGTTGAGCATACTTCCTTGTTTTGGGGTTTATTTTTACCGCAAAGGACACAAAGGTACGCAAAGTCTAAATTTGCGGAGAGTTTATTACTCTAATAATTCCGTCTTTTAAATGGACAGTGTTGAAATTTAAAAGTAGTCCAAGCGATATCTTACTTAATTTTAGATATGTCAAAATCTGGGCTTTATGAATAGGTGCTAATTGACTCACTGCCTTTAGCTCCACAATTAAACAATTTTCCACAACCAGATCTACTCTGTACCCCACATCTAAAGTAGCTCTGTCGTATCGAATTGGAAATGCAACTTCGGCATGAACTGTTGCTCCTCTGTCTTCAAGCTCATGCTTAAGGCAGATTTTATATGCTTCCTCAAGAAGTCCTGGTCCAAGTGCTGAGTGAACTTTCATCGCTGAATCTAGAACTAATCTACTTGTTTCATTTGCATTCATATTTACTTTGCGTCCCTTTGCGTCCTTTGTGGTAAAAAAGAACATCGCAAAAAGATCCCGCAATGTTGCTTACCCTGATAAACTATTTGAGCAAGCGTGGATTAATGAAGACTTTTGCCCAATTTGACTCAATTAAATCCCTACCCAAAAGCAAGATAACCCATTGATTTTACATAAAATTACCCCATAAAACGGCCAAATATTTGAATTCAGGCTCAACTTAATCTAAACTACTAGCTCGCTTTACATAATTTTTAGAGTATTTTCCGGAGACCCCCACTGTGGCAGTTACACTTCGTCTTTCAAGACATGGACAAAAGAATCGTCCTTTTTACAGAATCGTTGCTACCGAAACACAAAATCGTCGTGATGGTAAGTTCATTGATATCGTAGGAACATTTAACAGCATGTCCGAGCCTGCTGTTGTTACTCTTCAAGAGGACAAAATTAGAAAATGGATCGGCGTTGGCGCGCAATATTCAGGTGTTGTTCGCGATCTTATCAAGAAGAATATCCCTGGTCTTATCGAAAAAAGAGAAGACCACCAGAAAGCTAAAATTCAAGCTGCACGTAAAGCTAGAAAAGCTCGCGCAGCTAAAAAGAAGAAGTAAGAAAAAGTTTTTCTTGTTTTTCTCTGGCAATCATTCTGTTTGATTGATTCTCCTGGATGCCACTTATAGATTTCAATCTGTATAAGCATCCAGGAGATTTTTTTTAAGCTTGGAGGCTTTTATAACTACAATGTTTATTCAAGTCCTTACACTATTTCCTGAAATATTCTCGGGTTTTCTTAATTCAAGCCTGATAGCAAAAGGGATCCAAAAAGAAATCATCCGTATCGAATTAATACAGATTCGCGATTTTTCTAATCCTCCACATAATCAAGTTGATGACTCACCATTTGGTGGCGGCGCCGGAATGACTATGAAAGTAGAGCCACTTGTTGCAGCAACTAGATATGCTAAACAAAAAGCTCCTCACGCACCTGTGATTTTAATGTCCCCTAGTGGCGCTGCGTTTAATCAATCAAAAGCAACAAGTTTTAGCAAACAATTAGACTTAATTTTGGTTTGCGGAAGATACGAAGGCATAGATCAAAGATATATTGATATGTGTGTTGATGAAGAAATATCAATCGGTGACTTTGTACTTATGGGAGGAGAAGTCGCTTCGATGGCTGTAATCGAGGCAACCACAAGACTAATTGATGGAATGATTGGAAACCAAGAAAGTCTTACAGATGAATCATTTGGTATTGCTGATAATAATTTATTAGAATACCCGCAATACACTCGCCCTGCAGAATTCGAAGGTCATAAAGTTCCAGAAATTCTTTTATCAGGAGACCACCAAAAAATTAAACAGTGGCGTCTTGAGCAAAGTAAACTTAAAACAAAAATTCGTCGTCCAGATTTATTAAAATGAACAATCAAAATACTATTCCCGATTTAAACGTAGTGCTTTTGCACGATGATATGCTCAACAAAGAAGGAAAGCGTGTCACGACTTCGCTTACAATGATTGATACACACGACATAGCCAGAAGTTCCAGAAGCTTTGGAGTGACAGATTTTTTTGTCGCACATTCTTCTTCATCTTTGCGAAGAATGGCGCGGACTTTAAAGTCTCACTGGGATGAAGGTCACGGCGCTACGTATAACCCCAAAAGAAAAGAAGCATTATCTGTTGCTAAAATTGTAAGCTCGCTAGATGAAGCAATTTCTATGATTGACGCAAGGACAAATGGCGTATTACCAAAACTAATAGCAACATCAGCGGCAAGAAGCGATAAAAGAATTACTCATACAGAAATGCGACAATTGATTCACCAAAATCCCCAACAACCATATCTAATTATGTTTGGAACTGGATGGGGAATGGTTGACGAACTAATTGAACGTGCTGACTACTACCTAGAACCGGTCGAAGGCCCGACAGTTTACAATCATTTATCAGTAAGATCTGCGTGCGCGATAATTTTAGATCGCCTGATGGGCAAACACTAAAAAATTATCCAACTTTTCTTAAAGAAGCAGAGTTTGTCATTGAACAACCTCCGTTAAAGATACATCCCTCTTCTATCATTAGCGCAGGAGTTACTATATCGCCTAACAGTTGGCCACCTTCTCGGATTTCGATTCGCTCGGAAGCTTTAATGTGTCCCTTAACAATTCCTTTAACAATTAAAGTTGCTACTTCGACTTGAGCATCAATGACACCCGATTTGCCTACGATTAGAGTTTTAGAAGAGTAGATTTCGCCAGATAGTTTTCCGTCGATGCTTACTGGGGCATCAAAGCTAAGTTTTCCTTGAATCACAGTACCTGGGCCAAGTGCAGATCTAACCCTACTTTCCTCGGAAGATGGAGCAAAAGATGGGGTCACGCTGGCTTGAGAGTCTGATCTTGGAAGTGGAAACGGTGTAGTCGTCGCGCTAGCTTGTGATGAATCGCCTGCGGCAAACGCACTTTTCTTTTTGTCATCTTGATTACCCCAAAAAGCCATTGTGTAAGTCTCCTAAATAAATCGATTGAGTGAATATGTAATTATAGGCTTAATCGACAAGGATTTTCCACTAAAACAAGCAATCATTTAGTAAAAAAAGGTCGCTCAAAAACCGCCCCCCTTAGCATCAAATCTACAGAGTTCTTTTAGATTCTTTCGCGAGTAGTAGTGTGCTGATAGCATAAATAGACCGGCTCAAAATAAGATGAATAACTACTTTAACTCTACTTCCACAGGTCCACGTCCATTCTGGGTACTAACCATTGTTTGTGTGTGCTTTTTTGTCCTTTGTTTGCCCCTAAATGCTGCTCAGCCCGAGGGCCTAAGAAAATCATCTACAAAAAGCAAAACGCCTAGTTATAAAGTTGTTGGAAGCAGTAAGAAGGCATCTAGTAAATCTACTCAAAACACAACGGCTTCTAAATCAAAAAAAGTAGCTACTAAGAAAAAATCATCAACTAAGTCTTATAAAAAAGTTTCTTATAAAATCAAAGGACGCTCTAAAAAGAATGCTATTCGTAGCAATATTCCGTCTGTCATACTTCCATCGCCACGCGAGCAACTGTATCCAAAATACATAACTGCTGTTCAGTCCCCAACAGATCCAAAACTTGAGCAAACTAAGTTTGCAGCTCTTTCAAGCTACGATGCCAAGCTAGTCGAGATGCCAAAGTTTAATACATCTTATCGTGGAAGAGTCGCAGGACTAACCGCTGATAAATCTTTTGTGCTGTATTCGCTGGATGAAAATCTTCAAGAATATGCAAAACAAGTTATCGAAGCTGTGCCTGCTCCGCATACTGCCGTTGTTGCAATGGAACCTCAAACCGGAAGAATACTTGCAATCGCTGGCAAATCTATTTCTCTTCAAAATATTGTAACCCATGCAGGTTTTCCTGCTGCATCACTAATTAAATCTGTAACTGCATCAGCTGCTATCGAACACGGAGGAATGGATCCTCATAAAGAAATATTTTTCCGAGGCGGAACTTACGAACTTAGCCCTAGAAACTACGATCCAAGGCCAACAGATCGGAATTCGTTTACTGCTACAGAAGCACTTGGAAAATCTTGCAATACAGTTTTTTCTAGAATCGCACTTAGTTACTTAAATCCTGCGTTACTTAGATCACATGTAGCAATGTTTGGATTTAATAATGATCTTCGATTACAAGTTCCACTTAATCCATCTTACGCATCGGTTCCAAACGATTCATTCGAATTTGGACGCACTGCTGCTGGATTTGGTGATGTTTATATAAGTCCAATCCACGCTGCTGCGTTGATGGCAACTTTTGCTAACGACGGAAAACTTCCTCGCCCAACGTTAATTGA
>JBILET010000293.1:0-3053 GCA_044351935.1 Bdellovibrionota bacterium | reverse complement strand
GAGAATGCCAACAGTGCGGTTTTCGATTCACTACTTACGAGCGTCCAGAGCTTGCTCTGCCAATGATTATAAAAAAAGACGACAGAAGGCAGCCTTTTGATCGTAATAAAATCCGAGCAGGGCTTCTTCGTGCTTGCGAAAAGCGTCCAGTCAGTATGGAAGCAATTGATGCCACCGTTGATGCCATAGAACGAAAAGTTGCCGAGACTTTGGTTAAAGAACTAGACAGTAAAATAGTCGGTGAAATGGTTGTAGAAGCCCTTCGTGATTTAGATAAAATTGCATATGTAAGGTTTGCTTCCGTTTACCGAGAATTCTCGGATGTAAAACAATTTAAAGAAACTCTTAAAGAAATAAGTTAATGTTCGCTGGTATCGTAGAAGGCACTGCTACTGTGCTCAATATAGATCTTGTTAATGGTGTGGGTGCCACCATCAAACTTGATGCTGGCTTTAGTGCAGATATTGGTGCATCTGTTGCTGTTAATGGAGTTTGTTTAACAGTTGTAAGTTGCAAAGATAATATTCTTGAATTCCAAGCAATAAACGAAACCTTAAGCAAAACAAACTTAGGACTTTTAAAGACTGGAAGTCTTGTAAATGTCGAACGCTCTTTAAAAATCGATGGACATTTTGTTTCTGGACACGTTGATGCTGTTGGTCAAATCATAAATAAAACAAAAGATGGCTCTTCTACAGTTTTTGATTGTTCTTTTCCATGCGATCTTAAGCCGTTTATAGCTCAAAAAGGCTCTATCACTATTAACGGTGTAGCATTAACTGTGGGGGAAGTTTTTAAAGACTCGTTTAGGTTTTATATAATCCCACACACAGAAGCAGTTACTAATTTAAAGCAGCTTGAAATCGGAACCCAAGTAAACTTAGAGATAGATCTTTTAGCTAGATACGTAGTTAACGCATGCAACAAAACGTAAGCTTCGACACAATTAATCTTACTCCATTTAAGGATGCACTTGATGCGTATAGACGTGGTCAAATGATAATCCTAATAGATGATGCAGACCGTGAAAACGAAGGAGACTTATGTGTTGCATCGCAGCATGTAACTGCCGAACAGTTACAATTTATGGCTACCCATGGCCGAGGACTAACTTGTGTAAGTATCAGCAAAGAAGTTGCACAAAGATTATCTATCCCTTACCAAGTCGAACACAATTCATCACCGTTTCACACACCGTTTACAGTTACAATTGATCACGTATCTGTTGCTAACTGCGGGATGCTTCCTAGCTCGAAAGAAAAAACTATTAAAGCTTTAATTGATCCTAACTCGACTCCAGCTGATTTTGTAAGTCCAGGAGCAAGTTTTCCCTTGATTGCTAATCCTGCAGGAGTACTTGGCAGAAACGGCCAAACTGAAGGAAGTTTTGACTTGGCAAGACTTGCTGGATTAACTGCAAGTGGTGTTATTTGCGAAATACTTGCGCCAGACGGAACTATGCTTCGTGGTAAACAGTTAGAAGAGTTTGCAAAAAATCACAATCTTCCAATTACAAGTGTGGCAGAAATCGCAAAAGCAAGACTCGGTGGTGAAGTAATGGTGCGAAAAGTTGCACAATCTACGATTAGCACTGATTACGGCCAATGGACTGCAATTGTGTTTAACGAAGATGCTACCAATAAGGAACATATCGCTTTAGTTTATGGAGATGCTTTAACGAGTAAAACTCCAGTTTTGACTAGACTTCATTCTGAATGTTTAACAGGAGATGTTTTTGGGTCCCTTAGATGTGATTGTGGAGAACAACTAAAAAGTGCACAGCAACTTATAGTAAAGAATGGTTCTGGAATAATTCTTTATCTTCGTCAAGAAGGTCGCGGTATTGGACTTACTAATAAATTGAAAGCATATGCTCTACAAGATACAGGTCTTGATACAGTCCAAGCTAATCTTGAATTAGGATTTGCTGCTGATGAACGAGACTTTCAAGTAGGTGTTAATATTCTATCTGCACTTAATATAAAGCAGATAAGATTACTAACAAATAATCCAGAAAAAATGTCAGACCTAAATAGTGGTGGTATCCAAGTAGTCGAAAGAGTACCAATAGTTGTTAAATCAAGTGTTTACTCCAAAGACTATATGGATGTTAAGCGAACTAAATTAGGACATATGTTCTAAAAATTTATTGTTAAAGGATACTATTATGTTGCACGCAGCAGGAACTACTCCAAAAGATATATCAGCAAAAGGGTTAAGTTTTGCAATTGTTGGGTCTAGATTTAATGAAGAACTAACAGATTGTTTAGTTAATTGCGCTAAGCAGCAATTTTTAGATCTTGGAGGCTTGGAAAAAGACTTAACTATAATTAGAGTTCCAGGCGCATACGAGATTCCGCTTGCAGTTCAAGCTTTGCTTCATAACAAACAAGTAGATGCTGTTGTAGTAGTAGGGGTTATTATAGAAGGAGCAACCCCACACTTTGATAAATTATGTTGTGATGTTACCGATAAAATATCGATGTTATCACTAGAGTTTGAAGTACCAATTGGATTTGGAGTAGTTATGGCCAGAAATATGCAACAAGCCGTTGAGCGCGCTAGTAATGATAGCTCCAACAAAGGAAAGGAAGCCGCACTTGCTTCAATAGAAATGGCAGGATTGCTCTCTAAATTAAGAGAAGCTTAAACCTTGCTTTTGATAGAATGGATCAAATTGACAAACCGCGCTTGCAAAATGTGCCAGAGCTTCCTGATTGTCTTTTTTATTTAGAGCATCAAGGCCTTGTTTTAATTCTGCGTTTATTTTTTCGATATCAATAGCTGAAGTTGTCGATAACTGATTTTTATCTTTTATCTGCTCATATTGTTGTAGAGAAGATACCAAGTTAGCTACAGCTCCAAGTGTTTCGCCATATCCATTTGAAATAATAGCTTTAAGAGCTAAGCCACGAGGAGAATCCTGATTTATATCATGTGCTTGATCAACACAACTTTCTGCAAGTTCTAAGTCACCTAAACGAATAAATAAAGCTGCTAATGAAAACAAACTTTCTGCAAAGCTAGCATTTTGATTTTCATCAGACCAAGAT
>JBILET010000291.1:0-3064 GCA_044351935.1 Bdellovibrionota bacterium | reverse complement strand
CAATTGCTTCGATACCTTTTTGAATATTTTGTAAAGGAACCGAAGCTGTTCGAGCAATCAACAATGCTCCAATTAACGCAACGATACACTGTATACCAATTCCTATTAATCTATTTTTAGTGAGTGCCCATTTCTCGGCTATTACATCATCTTTATTAATATCGACACCAAGGACAGCAACAACATTACCATTTAAATCTTTTATTGGATGTCTTGCGATTAACCATGTTCCCCATGAATCAGTTCGAAATGTGGGATGTATGTGTGGCTTGGAAAAGGGTATATCCGAGACCTTCATTCCGTGGACAACATCACCAGGATATGATTTTAAATCTAGTTTTTCTTCGGCATCTAGCCCATATAGCAATACTTCTGGATAGTCTGGTGATTTATGAAGAGTATAAATAAAACCTATAGGTAGGCTGCTTTTTCGATTTGAATCACGAATTTTTCTTAATTGGTCAATTAATTTTGAATATTCTGGTCTAGATTCATCAGTACGCTGCTTAATCAACGAAACTGCATTCACATCAAGCATAGCTGCAGTGCTTGATGCAGTTGCCAATGCACGCTTACCCATTAGTTCATTAACTGAATTACCTGCATAATAATTTAAAATCGGTAACGCAATTATCTCGGATAAGATTATTAGCGATATTAAGTATAAAAGAATTTTTCGGCTATAATTCATTGCTGTAGCCTACTGTACACTGTATTGGCTAAAGCTTTCTAGATAACATTTAGCTCTATGATAGCTCAGATAAATGTATATTAGCCGAATTTTGAAGCTGTTGTTTTTCAATCGAAATAATTTCGGCCCATTGCTCAGGCGTTGTGAAGAATGGATGAACTGTTGCTGCAGGGAATTCTCGGTCCTGATGCCAATGTCTCTTACAGAAATCATCTGCCAATAATATTGGGCCCTCTTCGATTTGTTTAATCTGTCTGTATATTTCAATATTTTCAGCACTAACTTCTGAAGTAGTTATTTGTCTGCTCAAATCTTGTAGTTGGTGATGCGCTTCTGAAAGTTGATTCACTACTTGCCAAGCTTTTTCTAGCAAAGCTTTATCTGACTCTTCTTTGCTTGCTGAAAGTTCTTCAATTAACCATGCAAGTTTTGAAATAGATCTTGATGATTTTTCACTTTGAAGTGTAACAATGTATTCTTTTAAGTTATTAACAGCGTGATTATATTCCAATACTTCTTCTAGTGTTGCGGGATTTTTAGGATAAAACTTTGATAATACTTCGGTAGCGTTGGGCGTTTCTAATTTTGCATTGTATAATAATTGGCAATTTGTAAGTTTATCTCGGACAAAATAGCCAATTAGTTTTTCTCGGATACACCATTGAATTTCGAAGTATCTTGGATGATCGATTAGTTGTTTAGGGATAATCCCGTCTACTACCATAGAAGTTATAGCTTGACGTTGTTGTTCTATGGAAGTTAATCCACAAGCTGTAAAAACTTCGCCTAAACTTGTTTTATTAAAAGAATCTCTGAAATTTTCATATCCATAAATTGAAGGTATGTGAACTTCCGAAAACCATAATGCATCACATTCACGCTCCAAGAGAGCTTGAGAATATTGCTCTAAAGTTAATCCTTTAACAGGAGGATCTCGTCTTATTGCGTGCATGATATCATGAAAACTGAGAAGGCCCGCTTCGTGATCATTTTCTTTTGACTCTAATGGAGAGATCCCTGATGTTCCATCAAACAAGCCAGCCTCAACATCTGACGCTGAATGTGCAAAAGTTATCCCTGGACCTCGATTTAAGATATAAGCAATTACATTCTGTCCTGAATGTGTTGACATCATCCGGGAATACAATTGCGGATGTTGTGATGCCAAGATTTTTCTAGTTTGGCTACTTTTATTAAATATCTCGGTTAATTCAAACTTTAATTGTAATGTATCTGCATTTGGCGCAATTTGCTGTTCTTGAATGCCATAGTAATTTTTTAAAGTTTCATAACCAATAATAGTTTCTAAGGATCTTATTTCGCCGCTTTCTATTAATCCCGCGATATCTTGTAGCTTAACTGCAAAAGTGACGTCAGCAAACTCACCACTGAGCGGCTTAGTTGGATCCACTTTAGCACAATAAAATCTACCTACTTCCGGATCGAATCCAGGAGAAAATGTGCCTTCAATTATTTTGTCTGATAACTCAACTACTTCTAATCCCCATCGAGAATGTAAAGTTTCTGTAATGAAGTTTGCTCGTAAATTTTCATCAAGTCCAAATTGTTCGCGTTCGTATATTCCTTCAACTCTATGAGAAGTATCATTTGAGTAAATCTGATGAGCAACTTGATTTCTTAATATTGGGACTAAAGCTTGTCTAATATTAAGCAACATATATACATCACCATCAGCTATAAAATGCGGGATAGGATGTACACTATCTGGGAATCGTGACATACAAACATCAAATTGATATTCATCGCCAGCAATTTGTTTTGGTAAATTTGAATGAATATTTTTTGCTTGGGCAGAAAATACAATCAAATCAGGACTAGTTAATCCAGATCCTTTATGCTTAATTTCACTAATAGTAGATACAGATTCTAGAAGTCTTTTTCTAACCTCTAGTTTATCTAAAACAGGAATTTTTATTTCTTCCAGGCTAAAATTACTTTGTATCTTAGCTTCTGCTCTTTGATTTGGAATTGTAATTCCTTCACTATTACAAAATCTGTAAAAGGCTTGAATCGCTCTTAGGTCTGCGATTTGTCCTGATTGAATTTTGTTATAAAACTCCTCAACAGATAATTTATGTAAGATTATCTGTCCTTTAAAATTATCACCAAACTTTACAGAAACTTTTTGTTCAGAATTTAAGTCATCGACCTGGACAATTTTAGGAAAGGCCAGTTCTGGTGAAAATGACCCTACAAAGTAAGCAGGGCCTAATGATCTGATACTGTTTACTGGCTCAAGACCAAAATTATTGACATATTCCTTGACTGCGCCTTCTATTCCACTAGCAGAGCCATCTTCGTGAAAATAAAACCCTGGTAAGTTTATTTGTCTGCCATTGGCACAAAACTCAG
>JBILET010000290.1:0-3066 GCA_044351935.1 Bdellovibrionota bacterium | reverse complement strand
CGAGGACAGGAGTCCGAGTAGCAATTTCAGAGCGACAAAGCGCACAGGATGTGCGCGCCGAGCGCCCCCAGAAATTGCTTAATAACTTACTGCAAGTTCTTCCCCCGAGTAGATAATTAATTAAGAAAATCAAGTACCCGAATTAATCTTTGATAACTGATTAGATTTAAAAACTCCTTGTTCTGTAATGAATCCAGTAATTAGCCCTGCAGGTGTAACATCAAATGCAGGATTCCATACAGAAGTGCCATCAGGACAAATTTTTTGGCCCATGACTTCAGTAATTTCTTGGGACGATCTTTCTTCTATTTCAATTTCATCACCACTACGAATACCAAAATCTATAGTCGACACTGGACACGCAACATAAAATGGGACTCCATGCGCATGAGCCGCTAATGCTAAATTGTATGTGCCAATTTTATTAGCCGTGTCGCCATTAGCAGCAACTCGATCGCAACCTACGATACACAAATCGATTCGTTTAGTTTTCATTAAAAACCCAGATGCAGAATCGACGATAACTGAATGTGGAATCCCAAAAGCTTTTAATTCAAACGCAGAAAGATTAGCACCTTGAAATCTTGGACGAGTCTCATCTAGATAAACATATAAATTTTTACCCTGCTCATGGGCATATCTAATTACCCCTAACGCAGTTCCATATTCTACAGTTGCAAGACTTCCAGTATTACAGTGATGAATTATTGATGCGTTATCTGGCACCAATTCAAATCCATATTTTGCGATCGCTAGATTAGTTTGAATATCTTGGTCATAGATTGCCTTACATTCTACAGTTAGTGCGTCAATAACAAGTTGACTGGTAAGATTAGAATTATTATTAAGCTTTGATAAACAATCCTTAATTCGATTTAAAGCCCAAAAAAGATTAACTGCTGTTGGTCTGGATGCTGAAAGATATTCGACTGTGTTAAATAAAGATCTTAACAAATCATTAGAAGAATAACCTTTTGAAGCAAAATTATGCGCCTCAACTAAAACTCCATACGCAGCAGCAACACCAATAGCAGGAGCACCCCTTACTGCCATATTTACAATTGCATCAAAAACATCATGGGCAGACGCACATTCCAAGTACACTTCTTGATGAGGAAGTCTTCGTTGATCAAGCAAAGTTAAGATTTGATTATCCCACTGAATGCTTTTAAAAATTTTATTATTCATTTATCTAGACAAATCTTAGGGCATTAATTTAAGAAAAAGATCGAATTTAGGGTTATTATCAATAAGCAACCTCGAAGCTGCAACAATGATTGATGAAGAAACATCCGCCAGCAAAGCTTCGTCCGAAATTTCATCTAACTCTAAAATATGCGCCATACCAACTGTACGCCTAACCATCTCGCATGCTGCATGCTTAATAACTTGAGTTTCGAGTGATGACATAAAACTATCCATAAAAAATCCGCTTCTCCATTCTGGTAGCGAATCTTTTTCAAAATTTCTGCAGAACTCTTCACGAAACGTAGTCCATACAGTTTGAACACTTTCTTTTAAGTAAGAACAAAATTGGGCCCTGCTATTTTGATCTTTTGCATGAAACTTTTGTGCAAAACTAGCAAGCGCATAGTTAGCTACAACAGCAGCAACATCAAACGCAATTGGTCCATACACTGCAAATTCTGGATCCATTATTTTTGTTGCATCGGATGAAACCATGATAGAGCCAGTATGTAAGTCTCCGTGAAGCAAGGCTTGCGCAGCGGACATAAATTCATATTTACACGCAGTGGCAGCAGCGCGAATTTTTGGTTCTTCATAAAATGCAGCCATCTGTGCATTCATAGACTTAGGAAATCTATTTGTTGGGTGGTTAACAAATGGGAAAGTATATATTAAGTCTTCAGTAACTTTTGTAAGTACGGGATTCTGAAATTGTACAGTTCTGGATTTTTTTACGGCAGAATCCAAATAAAAGTCAGAGCCGTAAAAAAGAGTTTTACCAAGAAACAATCCGATGTCATTTGCAGCTTTTGGGAATACTGTCTGTGTAAGCATTCCTTCGCGCATGATTTTAAGTCCGCGTAAATCTTCCATGACGTTTATAAATAATGTTTCATCAAAGCTATAGACTTCGGGGCACAAGCCTTTTGCTAATTTGTTATGCTCGACCAATACGTCATACTCAATCCGAGCCCGCTCTAGTGGCATCTTAAAGTCAGGATATTTTCTGGCGTATGGAAGAGCTTGCTTAACAATGACTGATTTTTCAGGAGCATTCTTAGCGTAAACTCTAAAGACAAGATTGACGTTACCATCGGCTAAATCTTTGGCCACAAGTACATCATTATCGTTGAATATTTTTTTACGAATTGGGTGATTCTGGATATATAGGGCGGCAGAATCTTCATTTAATGCATCTTTCTCGGGCGAAAATATGGCTTTAGATTGTGAATTCATTAGATAATGGTAGTGCATAGGGACGGTAAGTCAATGCCACCGGTGAATTATAATTATGAACGCAACTTACGAGCAATTTGCAGAAGTCATTAGATTTCTGGCCTTCAAAGGATACAGCCCAGGCACTGGAGGAAATTTTAGCCTTGTTTTGTCCAGGGATCCTCTTAGGTTAGTAATGTCACCTAGCGGTATTGATAAAGGACAAATATCGCCTGAGCAACTTATCGTTGTGGACCAGTATGGCAAAGTTATTCAAGGAACAGGTAAAGCTTCAGCCGAAACTGCTATCCACATCACAATAGCTTCAAAGTACGGCGCAAACTGCATCCTTCACACGCACTCAGTTTGGAATACTTTGCTATCTATGCAAACAACGCCATACGAGTCCGTCAACCTGACCGGATTTGAAATGTTAAAAGCTCTTGGCGAACAAACTCATCAGACTACTGTCAAAATTCCTGTTTTCCCAAATACTCAAGATATTGAATGCTTTGCTGGGATGCTTGATGACGAGTTTGAACAGTATAAATCCATGAAAGGATTTTTGATGGCTGGGCATGGTTTGTATACTTGGGGGGATACGTTATACTGTGCAAAGCGCCACGTTGAGGCCCTTGAATTCTTATTTGAAGTCGTAGGGAA
>JBILET010000289.1:0-3093 GCA_044351935.1 Bdellovibrionota bacterium | reverse complement strand
GTTTTATTGGTGATTCTAGCAAAAATAAATTCTTAGGATTGATAAAAAAACTAGGCTCAAAAGACTGCCTAGTTGTAGGCCCAGGTTTTGGATTAACAACAGATCGCAAAAAATTATTTTGGCAATTACTTAAAGAGTTATCTAAGTTAAAAGAGGCACCATTTTTAGTGTTAGACGCAGATGCTCTAACAATTTTAGGTCAGGCTTCGGATGGTGAAAAAAAGTTTTTTGCAAAAATTAATAAAAGTAAAATTGTCTTCACGCCACATCCAAAAGAAGCTTCTGTTTTATTAAAGTGCAAAACTAGTAATATAGAATCAAATAGATACAAAGCTGTAGAAGACATAATAAAAAAATATAAAGTTGGTGCAGTACTACTTAAAGGTGCCTCAACAATTGTTCAGTCGAATCAAAATAATCAAAATTCTATAACTGTTCACATCAACGGCAAACCATCGTTAGCCACCGGAGGATCTGGGGATGTTTTAGCTGGCATGATTGCTGGTTTGATAGCTCAGTTACCGTTTGTTAATGCAATTAATGCTGCAGTTTATGTACATGGAAAAACTTCGGTTGTGTTTAATCAGCCTGTAATGAAAGCGTCTAATATAATTGACGGCATTCAACAAGTTTTGCAAACAGTTGGAAGTAATTAATATGAACTTTGAAGATACTTTTTCATTAGAAGATCTTCCTATGGTAGTTGAAAAAATCCTCTTAAAAAATGTACTACCATTAAATTCCATAGTCATATTAAGTGGCGAACTAGGAGCAGGAAAAACTACATTTACCCGAACATTTTTTCAAAAATTTGGAATTAATGATGTAACGTCGCCGACATATAACTTGCACAATGAATATATCGGTCAAGACATTAGAGGCTTAAAAATTATCCTTAATCACTGGGATTTATATAGATGTACTGTTGTTCCAGAGGAGTTATTAGAGCCTTTAACCACAAAAACCCCTCAATATACCTTTGTTGAGTGGGGAGAAAGATTTGCTTCAGAGCTTAAATCTTTGGGATTTATTCAAATTAGACTTGAAATAATTGACCAAAATCACAGAAAGATTATTATCAGTGCTTAGGAATTGAATTAAGTGGGTATAGTTGTCAAAAAATTCGGAGGAACCTCGGTTGGCTCGATAGAGCGGATTCGAAACGTTGCTCTGCTTGTTAAAAATTACATCGAAAAACATCCTGAGGACCAGGTCGCAATTGTTGTGTCTGCAATGGCAGGCGAGACAAATCGTCTAATAGCACTTGCCAAGGAATGTGTGCCTACGCCCGATGCAAGGGAGCTTGATTGCCTCTTAGCTACAGGTGAACAAGCAAGTATTGCTCTTTTAAGTATGGCGTTGCTTGATCTTGGAATCAAAGCCGAAAGTTTTACTTCTTCACAGGGACAAATTAGAACAGACGCTAAATTTAACAATGCTCAGATTAGTGGAATTGGCGCCGAAAGACTGCATAGTCGTATTTCAGATGGTGTTATTCCTGTTGTTGCCGGATTCCAAGGAATAGATTCTGATGGAAACATTACAACTCTAGGTCGAGGCGGCTCTGACATTACAGCAGTAGCATTAGCCGTAGCATTAGAAGCTAAGGCGTGTTTTATTTATACAGACGTGGAAGGAGTCTTCACAACTGATCCTAGAATATGTTCAAAAGCCAAAGCTCTTGCTCGTGTATCACACGAAGAAATGCTTGAAATGGCTTCATTGGGTGCAAAAGTTCTGCATCCGCGTTCAGTATATTTTGCAATGCGCTATCAAATGCCTTTGGTAGTTTTATCAACTTTTAATCCAACAAGAGGTACGTGGATTGTTAAAGAGGAGGACTTAGTGGAAAAAGCAATAGTTACAGGAATTACTCATCGTATCGATGAAACTAAATTAACAGTGCAAGGAATTCCAGGTGATAGCCAAGCTATTAATAATCTTTTTAGAGCTCTAGGTGACAAGGGTGTTTTTGTCGACATGATCACTCAAACAGGTCTTGTTGATGGAAAAACAAACGTAAGTTTTACTGTTCCTAATGAAGGTTTTTCAGCTGCTCGCGAAGTTGCCGAAACAAATACTAAAGAGTACGGAGCAAAATTACTTATAGAAGAAGAAATCGCAAAAGTTTCTGTAATCGGTATTGGTATGAAATATCATACAGGAGTTGCTGCTAAAATGTTTGCAGCGCTTGCCAAGGAAAATATTGCAATTCAAATGATTGGAACTTCCGAAATTAAGATCTCGGTAATCGTTCCTAGAAGATATAGTGAAGTAGCTGTTAGGGCATTACATGCCGCATTTATCGAAGATGAGCCAGCTATTTCGGTAGAGCAGTGATTATCTACTTAATTGTAATTGTTTTTCTTTACGCTGCCCTGTCATTGCAGGGGTTTCCAAATTTTGCCGGCGACCCAGGAGTTGGGTGGCATTTAAAAAACGGACAATTTATTGCTCAAAATGGAGTTCCTACCACTGATCCATTTTTATCTGTTGCTAGACCTTGGATCAGTGATCAGTGGCTTAGTGACCTTATATTAAGTTTCATCCAATCAAATCTGGGTTGGAGTTGGTCTTATCTAATTCTAACAGCAATATTTGTTAGTTGTTTTGCTGTCATTTTATTTAACGCATCAATGAACTTTGACTCAAGCGATGATAAAATGACTCATAATACTGCCTTAGGAATTTCACTAGCATTGATAGTGTGTTCTAGGGTTGCAATGCTTCATTTTATATTTAGACCAGTAATTTTTTCTTTCTTTTTGTTTTCTCTTACTTTTTATTTTATTTTAAAATTTTTAAACCAACAAAATATTCATAAATTACAGTTTGTAATTTTATTTTTGCTATTTTGTTTGTGGGCCAATATCCATCCTTCATTTATATTGGGATTAATTTTAATTGGGCTTTCTATAGTAACTGTACTGGTTGGAAAGTTTTTTATCTCAAAAGGTGACTTGCCTGGAAGTGACCTTTTGGTATATCCGTCAAGATTTACTACTCAATTACTTTTATTATTATTCATTTGTTCGTTAGCTACTTTTTTAAACCCCTACGGAATAGAACTTCACAAAAGCATAGTCCAACTTG
>JBILET010000288.1:0-3097 GCA_044351935.1 Bdellovibrionota bacterium | reverse complement strand
TAATCAGCAAGATTTAGATTTTGGTTTATTAGTTACTGGCACGCATTTAAGCGATAAATTCGGATATACAATCGATGAAATCAAAAAAGATAATTATTCGATCGAGAAAAAAATCCCTGTAGATTTAACTGTTGATTCTATATCTGCATTATCTAAAGCGATGTCTGATGTTATTAATCAAACATTAGAATATTTATCCACAAATAAACCGGATGCACTAATTGTGTACGCAGACAGATGGGAGATGTTTGGTATAGCTACTGCTGCAACACTTTGCGGTATTCCATTGATACACATTGGCGGAGGAGACACAACAGAAGGTGCGTATGATGAATCTTTTAGACATTCTATAACAAAAATGTCTCATCTTCATTTTGTTACCCATGAATTAGCAAGAACACGAGTTATTCAGTTAGGAGAAAACCCCAAAGACGTCCATAACGTTGGAAGCTTAGCAATTGATTCAATTAAAGCTACTACCCTATTAAGCAAAAATGAATTGGAATCAAGTTTAAATTTTAAATTCCAAGAAAAAAATATTCTTGTTACCTATCACCCTACTACATTAAATCTTGATGCTAAAAATGAAATCACATCTGTATTATCAGCTTTAAGACAGCTTTCTGAGCAAATTGGGATTATTATTACACAACCTAGCTTTGATGCAGGAAGTTTACAGATTATTCCCGAGTTAGAAAAATTTGTAGAACAACGAAAAAATTCAATTTTAGTTTCATCACTTGGTCTTCAAAGATATTTATCTTGTGTAAATATCGTTAATTTAGTTGTAGGCAATTCTTCTAGTGGAATATACGAAGTCCCCTATTTTAATAAGCAAACAATTAATATAGGGGACAGACAAAAGGGAAGATGCAAAGCTTCGTCCGTAATTGATGTACCTGTTGAGTCCAAGAAGATTTTTGATAGCATAAATAATTCAATCGAACTGAATATTAGTGGTACGATTAATCCTTACGGAGATGGAACAGCGGCAAAAGAAATCGTAAGAATACTTCTTCAGTATAAAAATAGTGGATTTAAATTAAAAAAGACATTTCATTTTATTAAATTATAGATGACAAATCCTCACATTTATATCATTGCCGAAGCAGGCGTAAACCATAATGGGTCATTATTCCTTGCCAAAGAATTAATTGATGCTGCTTCAAGCACTGGTGCCGACGCTGTAAAATTTCAAACATTTAAAGCTTCAAAATTAGTTTCATCTAAAGCACTAAAAGCTGAATACCAAAAACAATCCACTGGAGAAGGCTCGCAACAAGAAATGCTTTCTAAGTTAGAACTTAAAGATGATGATTTTCGTGAGTTATCAAATTATGCCGCGTCTAAAAATATTGAATTCCTTTCAAGTGCATTTGATGAAGAAAGTTTAAAGCTTGTTATTTCTTTAGGAGTTTCAAGACTTAAACTTGGCTCCGGAGAACTCACCAATGGCACCATGCTTGAAGCATGTGCTGCTTCTAGATTGCCACTGATTCTATCGACCGGTATGGCGACCTTATCAGAAATTAAGGAATCGTTATCTCTGTTAGCTCATTGTTATTGTCATAAAAGCCCGATTCATTCTTTAGCAAACTGGGAAGAATCTTTTTCTTCGACAGTCGGTCAAGATTTATTAAATAAATACGTAACTTTACTTCATTGCACGACAGAATATCCGTGCCCTATGGATCAAGTTGATTTACTAGCGATGAACCATATTAGGAAAGAATTTGGTTTACCAGTGGGTTATTCAGACCATACAGAAGGAATAAATGTCTCGTTGGCTGCTGCTGCACTGGGTGCAACTGTAATTGAAAAGCACTTTACAACCGATCGCACTCTTGCTGGACCAGATCATAAAGCATCAATTGATCCTAAAGATTTCAAAAAATTAGTTGATGGGGTTCGTGAAATTGAACAAGCTTTAGGAAAAGAAAATAAATTTGTCCACTCTATAGAAAGTAAAAACAGCGCAGTTGCAAGAAGAAGTTTAACTGCTTCAAAAGATATATCTATAGGAGAAACTTTTTCTGAACACAATCTAACATCAAAGCGGCCTGGTACAGGTATATCACCAATGAGGTTTTGGGATTTATTAGGTAAGAATGCCTCAAAAGCTTACAAAGCAGATGATATGATTGACTCAGAAGAGTTATAATTATTTAGCTGGAACACCTTTAACAGAACAGTTATCAGGAATATCTTTTACAGCCACAGCGCCTGCTGCAACCATACATCCCGACCCAATTTTTACTCCTTGAATTACAACAGCTCCAACTCCGATAAAACTTCCGTCTCCTACGGTGACTCCGCCTGACATTATTACTCCAGGTGCTATATGTACGTTTTTTCCTATCTTACAATCGTGATCAATTGATGCCCGAGTGTTTATAATTGTATTTTCACCAATAAAACAATCCGGCTGAATTGTTACGCCAGACATTATCTGAACACCACTTTCTAATTTAACGCTTTGTTCTATAGAAGCATTTGGATGAATAACTGAATGGAATTTATATCCTTTTGACTTCCAAAGATTATAAATTTTCTGACGATTTTTATTTACTAATGAAGAAGAACCAACTCCATTTACTAGTTCAATATGATTTTTATCAAATTGTTCTATCACTTGATCACCAATATGTACTGGTACACCTAATAAATTCGAATTTACCAAGTGTCGATCCAGTGTGGTGCAACCCCACACACTGACACCAGATGCCATTAAAGAATCAATTAACACCTTAGCATGTCCCCCTGCTCCGAGTATAATTACCTTAATATTATCAAGCATTTAGGGCCCTTTAAACTTTTGTTTTATAATTTTAAGCTTTATAAGTCTTACTGTAGTTCCTAACCGCAATAAAACGCATCTAAAACAATACGGCAATGAGATCTTTATAGTTGTCCTAAGTATATAGCTAAACAGGGATGTTTTAAATCATGAATGACACAATATCTAAAATATCTGTAAGCGCCCAAGCCCCACTATATCAAGTTCTCAAAACACTTCAGGATAACCCCTTTGGTATATGTTTAGTTGTCGATGAGGATTCCAAAATTATTGGAACAGTTACAGATGGTGATTGTAGAA
>JBILET010000286.1:0-3126 GCA_044351935.1 Bdellovibrionota bacterium | reverse complement strand
TTTCATCTTGCAAAGCACCAGTTATTGCTCCTGCCACAGCTCCAAAACCTGCTCCAACAAATGCAGCCGGGCCAGTTGGAGATGCAATTTGAAATCCAGTTACAGCTCCCGCACCGGCTCCTGTTAATGCTCCTTGCATAGCACCAGCTGTTTCGCGATCAGGACCTGGATTTAATCTTGAGGAGGGCGAACAACCTGTAAGCAGGATCAGACCGCTTAATAAGTAGATACTAAATATAGATAAGCTACATTTCATAATGTTGTTCTTTATAGTCCAGCTAATTGCTCTTCGAAGGTTAACTCCTTGATCGGTAGGTTGGGAAGCCACCTTTTTGCCCTAGCTTCTAGAAGTGAAATTTTGGCATTTTTATCACCCACCACGACAATAATTGCTTTTTTAATATCCCAGTATTTTTTGGCGACATCGCTTATTTGGTTATCTGTAACAGATGCGATTTTTGATAAATATGTTGAATCATAATCTTTGGGATATCCTAGTAATTCTTGAAAAACTCTTCGTGATGCAACTGAATCAATAGAGTCAAATCCAAAAACATAGGAATTAGATATTGATGTTTTAACATCTTGAAATAATTGTCTCGGGAAATCACCTTTAGAGATAAGATTCACTGTGTCAATTGAAGCTTTAACAGCTAAACCAACTGATTCATTTTTTGTCTGTAGGCCGATAAAACTTCGACCTATTGGTTCATCCGGAAATACTCCACCTACGATTGAATATGACAATCCTAATCTACTTCTAACTTCCTGGACTAACATAGACGAAAATTCACCATCAGAACCAAGTATCCCATTAAATACATCAATTTCTGGATAGTCCGGGGTTAATCGTTTTGGACCAAGAATCCCCAAATATACTGACGCTTGTTTGAATGGCTTTTGAATAAAATAAATTCCGGGATTTGCATTTAATTCAGAAATATCTCGGGCAGAAGATCGGACGGGCCGCACTGGTTCATAATTGATATTGATGATTTCATCACCAAAAAATTCACTTAATAGTTTTTGTGCTTTATTCTTATCAATTGCTCCATTAATCAGAACTTTCATCCCATCTGATCGAAAAATATCTGCATGTAATTTTTTTAGATCGCTTTGAGTTAAACTTTGTGCTTCTTTGCGTGTAATTGGATTTGCTATCAATGCTCCTTTGTATAGGATTTGGCTAAATGCTGTACCAGCAATGCCTTCAGGCGATTCTTTACGTCGAGCTATCGATTCAATCACCTGCGATTTCCACAGAGAAATTCGATCCGCGCTAAATACTGGCTGCTTCCACACTTTTTTAGCAAGTGAGGCGATGTTATTAAAATCCGTATTCAGTCCGCTAAATGATATTGCCGAGACTTCGGCTCCAACAGAAACAGAAATTGAAGCTGATAATTTTTGCAATTCCAGATCTAATTGATCGGATGTTAGTCCTTCGACTCCGCCTGCGCGCATCATGCTGCCAAGCGCCAAATAACTGGCTAGTTGATGTTTCTGTCTATCCAAACTACCTCGAGGGAAAATTAAAGTGCACCCAAACAAAGGCACTTCATCATCCTGAGCATGATAAACTTTAATATTGTTATCTAAACTAAATGTCTCTATTGAAGGGGGAGAAAATTTTGGAGTAACAACAGCAGCGTCTCTTACAGACTTTAATTCTTCTATTGTTACTGTTGTATTTGTATTAACACATCCAAAAATACAAAAAACAAATACTAATATAATTATTTTATTAATTTTCATTTTATAGTGAATTAGCATTTATTCTTGCTCCAAGTAACCAACTACGCGATTGGAAGGAATGAGGTACTTATTGGAGACCTCTGTTATGTCGTTCTTGGTAACTTCCATTGCTTGATGGTACCAATCTGTTAACGCACTCCAATCGCCGTATTTTAATTGAACCTCTGCCAACAGTGCTGCTAGTGATTCGCTGGATTTAACAGAAGTAGTATACGATTTTGCAATTGCTCTTTTTGCGTGATCGATTAACTGTTGGTCTGGTTTATTGATAGCTTCTGTTAGTACTTCATCAAATCGTTTTAGTAGCTGTTTATTTGTTACACCTGTTTTCGGGACAATTGAAAATACTAATAGATTTGGATATCGAGCCCCCGGTGCTTCTTCGTCACTAATTGACACCGCAATACGTTCTTTTTTAACAAGAGTATCATATAGAGGGCTTAATGAAGATCCATTAAACACTTCTGAAGCGACGGAAAGAACTGCGTCATCAGGGTGCGGATAATTTGGTTTAAAATAAGCAACCATTGCCATCGGTTTTGATTTTTCAAGGATTGTTACCGACGATTCAGTCTTAGGAATTTGTGGTTGTTCAATATCATTACGATTTATTTCGGATATTGGTATACGGCCAAAATATTTGTTAATTATTGGCATATCACTTTCCAAATCTATGTCTCCTACTATAGATATAACTATATTACTTGGCACATAAAATCTTTTGTGGAACTGCAATAATTTTGATGCGGTTAAAGATCGGATATCTTGTTCAAACCCAATTAACGGTAGCCCATACGGGTGATTTGGATACGCAACCTGAAGAAGTTTTTCAAAAAGTTTTCCGTTTGGATCGTCTTCAAATCGCGTGCGACGTTCTTCCAATACCACGTCTCTTTCTTTGTAAAATTGTCGCATTACAGGGGCAATAATTTTCTCGGATTCGGCTAATGCCCAATACTCAAATGAGCTCTTTGGTAAATTCACATAATAAAGCGTTTGGTCTTTATTGGTTGCTGCATTTAAATTAACAGCACCTCGTCTTTCGTATTCACGAGTAAAGCCATCTGTAGGAGTAATTTGGGATAATCTTTGATTTATTTTTTCGATTCTTAGCAGTTGATCTGTATCTAGTTTTTGTAATGTTGGATCTTGCTTGGATATAGCTTCCAATTCGTTTAATAAGTTTTCTTCTTCAACTAAATTATTATCCGGAGCACCCAAAAGCTTACTGCCTTTAAAAGCCATATGCTCTAACATGTGAGATATTCCAGTTTCACCAGAAGTTTCGTCTACACCACCTACTCCAACTGCTACAACTGCACTAAAAACTGGGGCAATGCCTCGTGGATATGTAACTACTGTTATACCATT
>JBILET010000285.1:0-3143 GCA_044351935.1 Bdellovibrionota bacterium | reverse complement strand
ACAATGAGCTATAAAAGTTTCATATGGGTGATGACCTAGCAGAAGCAAAATGTTAGAATCCTAGCCTTATAGTTGACCTTTAAGGCCCTATAGCTCAGTTGGTCAGAGCAGTCGGCTCATAACCGATTGGTCCGGGGTTCAAGTCCCTGTGGGGCCACCATCACTAACCTTCCTAAATTTTAATTAAGCCAATTGCCAAAATTAAAATTTAGGAGGGTAAAGTGTTTCTAGTTATCTACTTTCTTGCACCAAAAGTACTGTCTCTTCCAGGGTGGCAAACCATGTCAATTACAACCATACAAGAAAGTATTAAAAGCGCATCGTTAGGATCTTGGATTTCAACTCCGTAAGTATCGGATCCTCGAAACCATTTTTTTGAAACTTCTGCAATTTTGTAGTTATTTCTGTAAAAGGAATAATCATGCTCAATTAATCTACCCACGACAGTTATGTCATCGGGCCCGGGAACATCAATTATAAATGTTTTTCGAAATGCTAATCGCTTTTTATAAATTCTAGCTAATTCTTTGCCATCGGAAGTTAATATAAACGTAGGTCTAAATGAAAATAATTTTTTACGTATAAGAGCAATTTGAGCACCCGATCCATCAAGCACTATTGTTTTGCGACCAATTGCTAAAACCTTACCATCAAAATATAAGACCTGTTTTCCTGCCTCATCGAAAACCTCAAAATCATCTCCAACGGCTAAATACTTCTGTTTTATGTAATATTTCACTTCGCTAAGTTAATGGAAACGATGAAATTGAGCCAGACCTGCTAGACTTAGATTTTTATTAAGGATTCATAGTCCTACCCGCCGCCGAATTCAACCACACGAAATCATTGAATTTTCCACCAGCACCCATAAAAACCCTCTAAGAAATCAATCTAATCTTTTTTCTTAGGTTACGTTCTAGAGGGGGCCTGCAATAACCCCAGAAGTAAAACAATTAGGGAGAAGCTAAAAATGGCCTCAGATGGATTACCACAAATTGACATGGCATACGATGTTGGAAAGGGTTTTGATTCAGTATCAGAACTTATGCGAGCAATGATTCTTAGAACAATCGAAGACTATCAATCTGGTGGCGAACTGCGAGAAGAAGCCAAAGCTTATATGTTCGGTACAGATGAAGAATATATACTTTCCTTCCATGCAATTTGCAGACAACTCGGGTTAGATCCAGGAAAAACACGCTCAAAAATTATGAGCGCTGAAAAAAGAATTAGCACTAGAAGAAGAGCTGCATAACTCCAGAACGGATGTTCTGTTGATAACTTTTTGTAACAACCTAAATATATTAAAGATAAAGTAGTTCCAACTTTATCCTAAAATATTTATATCCTTTTCTATTCTTGAACTTAAAAAATTTAAGTTAAAATAAGTGACGCTCTGACATTATATTTCTGAGCTTGCATTTTGTCGTACACAATTCGTTGTTCAAACCATAACAATAAAAAAGGAATAATCAATTATGGATAAAGACTTTCGCAACTCAATTCTTAAGCTTAGAGAAATTGATCGTAAACTTGCTGAGCTTTTCGAAATGCATGAACAATACGAAAGCGAAATCCAATCAATTGAAAGACGAAAATTTAGAACCTCTGCAGAAGAAGAAAAAATTAAACTTCTTAAATTCCGAAAAGCACGAGGCAAAGAAAAAATGTTTGAAATAATTTCAAACCACGAAAAATCTCCGTTTAGTCCGTATCCTAAACCTGCAGATAGTAATTACGAGAAAGCAGCTTAATATTAGGCTAGTCTTTTGTAGGAACTTCATCAGGAAGCCCGCTTGTTGCCATGACTTTGTTCATACCGTCAAGCGCGGCCGTTCTGTAGGCTTGCCCTAGAGTTGGATAGTTAAAAACAGCGTGAGCAAGGTAGTCTAACCCACCGCCAAGACCCATTACTGTTTGACCAACGTGGATAAGTTCCGCTGCGGATTCACCGATAATATGAACGCCCAAAATTTGTAGTGTATGTCGGTGAAACAAAATTTTTAAAATTCCTGTGTCGTCTCCGGTAATTTTACCGCGTTCAATTTCGCTAAATCTTGATACGGAACTTTTGCAGCACTTAATTCTGCTTCTGTTTTACCAACCATTCCAATTTCGGGAATCGTATAAATTCCATAAGGCAGTGGATAACTAAACTTAGGATCTGCTAATCCAAAAGCATGGCAAGCTGCTCGGCGTCCTTGCTCAAAAGCAGTAGATGCTAATGCAGGAGAACCAATAACATCACCAACGGCATAAATGTTTGGAACTTTAGTCTGATAGTTTTCGTCAACTTTGACCAATCCACGTTTATCCGTTTCGATACCAAGTTGCTCAAGTCCTAAACTTTGAGTATTCCCCATTCGACCAGCAGAAACCAACAAACAATCCGTTACTAGTCTTTTTCCACTTTCTAAATAAGTAACAGCTCGTCCATCTGGAGACTTAGCACAACCTACCACTTTATCATTAGTGATTATCTGAACTTTTTGCTCTCTAAGTTTATAAACTAAGGAATCGATAAGTTCTTTATCTAGGAAAGCTAAAATAGATTCTCGTTGCTCAACAATCGTTACTTTAAGACCAAGGGCCGCAAACATCGAGCCGTATTCACAACCGATAACCCCTCCCCCCACAATACTAATTGATTTAGGAAGTGATTCCATATGAAGTATGCCATCACTATCCATGATAATTTTATTATCAAACTGGAAGTCAGGCGGCTGCCATGGATAACTACCAACAGCAATAATTGCTGTGGCAAATGAAACTATTTGTTCTTTTTTACCATTAGAAATTTTTAGTTCGTGAGCATTAAGAAAACTTCCGCGACCTTGTATGATTTCTATATTGTTACGAATCATTTGAGACCGCATCGTTTGCTCGATGTCTTCTATGATACCGTTTGTACGATCGGTAAGATCCTCCATCTGTATGTGTTGCTTAACTCGATAAGCTTGTCCGTAGTGGCTTCGTTGTTCGTATCCAGTTAAATGAACAATTGCTTCGCGAAATGATTTACTAGGTACTGTTCCATCATATAAACTAGCACCCCCTACAACGGAGCGGGCTTCTACAACTAAAGTTTTTTTACCTAATTTTGAAGATTGAATAGCAGCTTTTTGACCTGCAGGTCCGCTACC
>JBILET010000284.1:0-3156 GCA_044351935.1 Bdellovibrionota bacterium | reverse complement strand
ATAATAGGATAATGGGCAACGCATTAGGTAAAGCGCAATTAGACAGTAAAAAATCCGATGTGAACTCTGCTTTAAAAAAAGGCGGGAGCGAATCAATTAATACAAAAACTGCCGCAAACAAAAAAGCAACTAGTACTGAGTTAAAAGAGTATGAAAATACTGTTTCGACCTTAAAGTTTCAGTCAAAAAAAGTTACAGCTCAGCAGCAAAAAAGAATGCAAGAGCTATTTGATTCTTTAAAAACCAAAGCTGCAACTCAACCTAAGGAGCCACAGATTACTGATACGACAAAAACTCCAGGCGACGAGACCTCGACAGAAGTACCACCAAATGATCCAACCCGCGAAACTGGGCCAAATTCATTTGATTTTAGACCAAAATCAGACACTAACGGAAAGCTTCATATTAAGATTCCTGCTGCTTGGAGTAGCGAGTCTGTAAGAATAGAACTTATTAGTCGTACTGGCGAAGTGTTAGACAAAAGTACTGACAATAAAATTGGGACTGATGGTAGACGTCACTATAATTTTTCAAAGCCTGGGTCAGATTATGAAGGATTATCAAAAATAAGGATCATTTTAACAGATGGTACTTGGATTGATAAAAGCGTTTCTGACAGGACCAAACCGTTTAGTGACTCGTATTTGGGATAATAATTAGAACAACATAGCGCTAATTTTGAATATAAATTTTATAGTACTTGATGTTGGTAGCAGACTTCCCTAAATAATATGGGAAGTCTGCTTAGTTTATCTTAATTTTTCTTGCCAAAAACTTTATCTGCGATTCGAGCGAACACGTTTAGTCTAGATAGATGACCAGACAGCACTAGAAGTGTTCCAAATAAAAACGCGCCATGTGATATGTCCATTAAAATATCTCCATCACCTTTTGGAATTTCTATTTGTGCAGGCGTTGTTACGCCAGATTCTGTATTACCATGACTAGAGTGATCTGTATGCGCTGCATGATTATGTGCATCATGATTGTGCATAGCGTGGTTATTACCACTAAAAATTGGAGTATGCGCAATCTGATGTCCAAAAGCACCTGTTATCATTGCAGGAAATCCTATTGTGGCTGCACCTACAGCATATGTAACTCTATTTTTCGGTTCTTTCATCAACAAACTATATGCTCCGGGCGCTGTTAGAGCGACAAATCCCCAATGAGCTAGTGGACTATGCGTCAAGCTAGCAAGCGTACCAGATAAGGACGGTGCAACAGCAGCAATTGTAGGTAAAGCTGTACATTTTATTGTGCATAAAGTCCCAGTGAGCGTTCCGAATTTATCAAATTTTCTGGCACTTAATGCTTCTTTTGATGGTGGAGTTGTTAATTGAATGTTCATGTCTTTTTTGAAGAAATACTACAGAAACGGACTTTGAGGGAAAATTTGATCATTATCAATGCGACAAAATGCCGCATTTATTTGCGACACGCACTTAAACTAGAATTTCGAAACTATAAATCCATTTTAACGACAAATTTTATGACTCTACATACCAGCCAATCAGGCGATTCCTATTTTATAAATGCAAATTTGCCAATATTAGAAAGACCTTCGTTGTTCCCATCAATCCAAACTAATGATCATGTCATTATATTTGCAGGAGTTAGAGGCTGTGGAAAAACTCAAACTTTAATTGAAGTAATAAATGCTTATGGCGAGGATGCTAGGAAACTTGGAATTGCTATAACAGAAATAAGTGGGGCTTCACCTTCTGTTGACCTAGAGCGACTTCCACCAGAGATAACCGACAGGGTTGGCATAGAAGGCTGTGCGTGTTGCGCTGCAAATAAACAATTAATAAAAAAGCTTAAAAACTTACAAAATTTAGGTAGACAAAAACTACTGATCGAACAATCTGGTTTTTCAGATGCAGCTGAACTAAAGCGAACGCTTATTGCCGAAGGATTTAACGTAAAAGTAGTAGCAATAATTAATCCTAATCAGATTAAAACATTTGAAGATCATCAATTCCGACATATTAGGGCAGCTGATGCAATTCTTGCTTCTCATGTAACTGATAAAAATTTCGATCAAACTGAACCCATAGATAAATTAAATAAATTTGCCTCTGATTGCCTAGGATCTCGTAGGACTCCTATCTTTTATGACAATCTATCACCCGAATCACTGGTAAAATTATTCAATCATATAAACAGTGAAAACTTAGTACAGATCAATTCAGCTAGCTCTGACCGGGCTAATAGTACAATTTCATTAGGAGATCCCAAGGCTCGATTAGACGTAAAATACGAAATGAAAAGAAAAGAAGACGTAGCAAACTTTTCTGAAACTCTTATTTTTCCCTATAAAGTTGAGGATTTAGAAGCGCTCAAAGAGAGAATATCAAACTTTAGTGTTGACGGAAATAAAAACATAATTAGAGCAAAAGGTGTAATTACTAAAGATTCCACTACATACGACGTTGACATGTACCGCGAAGATAATGGTGGGCTTACGTTATCATTCGCAATTAGACAAACAGAATCCGGATTATTTAATGGAAGAGACTTTCTAATTGTTTCATCTGTGGATCCTAAATTTAAAGAGACTTCTTTGATCGAACTGTATAAACAAATAGGAATTATGAATATCAATGAAGATGCTATCAACGGAATTAGAGATCAATATCCGACAAGAGAGGAGATTTTTGAATCAGTTTTAAAACACAAAGACCTGTTAGTAACTTATCCTGCAGATAGAAATCTAGATGAGCTAATAGCTATCCTTCCAGATGCAGCTCAATTAGAGGCACGTTCTCCGACTGATTTTGAAGATTTTGAATATGCTCTTAAGGATTTAGTTTATGAACACCTAAGGGTTAGAGGAGATCTACTAGAAGCTCTAAAATCTAACCATGCAAGCCAGATGGAAAATCTAAATGAAAAATTGATTACCACCTGTTATTCAACTTTAAGAGTACTTAGTCACCCTATCATCGCTAAAGTAATTGATAATGATACAGATATGTTTGAGCCAGTTATTCAAAATATCAATGATCTCAAACCGCTAGAAACTTTATTGGCCGCAATTGCTACTACGGACAAACTGCTAATAAACGAAGACTCTGAAATAAGCCCTTTAATTTACGCTACTTTTAGAAATATTTTTAGCCTTTATAAGTTTGATAAAGCTTTAGCTTCTAA
>JBILET010000283.1:0-3163 GCA_044351935.1 Bdellovibrionota bacterium | reverse complement strand
TTTAAATCTGATTGGTGGAATCCTATTGATGACCGGTATTATGAAATATCAAGTAGACTTGATACCGGATATTGTACCTATGGTGATCATTTAGATCTTTTAATTAGATATTTAAATCGTTTAAACCCTAATAACGATTGTCTTTCCCCGATTCTTTGTGCTGATAAAAGTGAATTAATCAATTTTAGGATTGCATCCTCACGTTATCGCACTGAAAGAAGTTTTGATGGAGTTGTATTTCCTTATAAAAGTATTGTAGCGCTTACTGATGAGATTGATCTTAACACAACAACTCGCTACTACTTAGGTGGGATTGCTCCTGTATGGGTTATTCCCCCGGACGAGGAACGTCCGTTTGATGGTTCTTATGCAAATGCATTCGAAACTGCATATCATGATATCCGGCATGTTTGGTATGACCCGACTCAACACTACGCACTAAATCGCATACCACTACTAAAAATTAAAAAAGGTATGAATCGAGTTGAACTTCCTTGGGATTATTCTGAGCAACAAATGGAATTTCAGTTATCATTGGCTACGCAAATGATTAAAACTTGGCGCGCCTTACAAAATGAACGAAGATTTGTTCCGGAAAAGTCTAAACTCCTATGGGATGCCGCAACCTTTCATATAATTCATGAAGGAATTTATGAAAGAGTTGAGGAGATGTCTGATACCCCGATTTTTTCACCAGCCTTCGGAGCCGAATACCTCTCGTCTGCCGAGCGTAGAAAAGAGTTTACAGAAACAATGTGGGAATATTCTTTCGGTCGAGGGTTTATTAATGCAATTTATAAAGAACACCTTGGTGAAGACAAATTCGGAAAAAAAGAGTTCGAACGAGGCTGCATAGAGTATCTTGAGGCACTTTCGTTACTACGTTTAGGGTAAGCATTTCATCAGTCTAATACAACATAACAGCTTGAGTAGTTTGTAGCTTTTTTACTCTCTTACTTCCAAGTCGCTTAACTTTTGACTGAAGCTTAATTGTCACCGAGGTTCGATTAGCTTTTTTAAAAACCTTTATTAATCGCTTAGCTCTGTTATTTAGCTTTGCAGCAAACTTTTTCTCTTTGCCGTTTCTGACTATTGTTGTGACAGATGAGATGGCGATGGAAACCTTTGGGATGGATTTACGGGTGTGAACTTTGTTTGTCTTACCAGCTTTCGTAATTTTATTTATGTATTGTTGATTTGCAGTTTGAATTTGTTTTGCCCACTTCAAAGTATTCTCTAGCGTTGTTCGAAGCTCATCTGTGGGACGACTTCCAATATCACGTATCGCTTTTAATACTTCATCTGCTTTAGCATCGCTATTTGTGATCGATTCAGCCATATCGCGCCACTGATCTTCATTTAATTCACTTAACTCCTCAACTAAAGATAAATTGAGTTCAGAGTCGATTTGACAGTCACTACTTTTGTCACGTGTATAAGTTCTGTTAGCTGAACGTGATATCTTGCCACATGATCCTTGTAACGAAAGTGCATTGCGAATAATTCCTATCGATGTATTTCCAAAATCAAGTCCGATAGCTCCAGAGCATGGAGAGTTAGAATTACCTACACACGTAGCCATTAGAAGTTTATGATCTGTAGAACTTGGTTCAAGGTTCTGGTCTCCGTCATAAACAGCATCTAGTGGGAATGCTGCACCCACAGGAAATCCTGGTGGAGGGGTATAAGAGACTGAGCATGTTGAAACTCCAGGTGAAAAGGAAGTTGGTTGAAGTTGGCAAGAAGATGAAAAAGCAGGAAAACCTGATTTAGATGCAAAACTAACTGTTCCGGTTGGCGTTTTTCTTGGAGGAGCATCTGCATCACCTACAGTGGCAGCACATACTGCAGAAAGTAGATCTCCACTTCGATTACATATAATTCTTATGCTAGAACTTCGCTTAGCTGTTTGTCGGTTGCATACAAAAGGACCAGTTTGGCCTGAATTGCTTGACCATTGTCCACTCATTTGATTTTCGCTTACAGTTCCTGTGACTGTAGCTGCGTATGAGCTTGCGTAGTAGTCGTAAGAAAAGTTGATCGAACTACCAGAGATGACACCTGTGACTGACGAAAAATCGGTTGTAGTGCCAGTATAGCGTCCAACCCCTAGGAATGTATTGCCGTTATCTGAAGTTACTAAAAGATCTGATGGATAGTCACCGCCACTATTAAGAGAATATACACATGACCAAGTGCCTAACAGATCCGCCTTAACGTTTGTTGAGCATAAAATTAACAAACAAAAAGAAACTATGCGTAATCTAAAGTTCATACGTATTCCTCCAATCACGTAAGTTTATACAACGAGTGGTGTCAAATAAAGGAAAATTAACTTGCCGTAATGACTTGCTTTTTTTGATGCCACAGGACAATAAGCGATTAATATAAATTAAAAATGTGTAATATTAAGTTGCTTTGCGGCTACTATGAGCACAGGCAAAAATATTTCTAATAAATTTTTTATTAAGAGTTATTTGCATTAAATAATAACTAATTGTTCGATTGTTATTATAAAAGTTAATTATTAACCGTAGATAAGCTTTCCATAGTGAGTAATAATCACAGTTCTATGAAAATATTATATAACCTGATCGGGGTGATCATGAGTTTGGGCTCTCTTTTTATTCTATCGGGATGTTCTGTATTTGGTATTCGTACCGGTACCCCTGAAGTTCCTTACACAATCATCGATAAAGTTAGTGATGTGCAAATTCGTTCTTATAATTCACGACTAGTTGCTGAAGTCGTTGATGCTAAAGATTCTAAAGAAGCTTTCTATCTTCTGTTTGATTACATTTCAGGTGACAACTTCGCAAAACAATCTATATCAATGACTGCTCCTGTAGAAGTAAATAAATCTAGCCAATCGATAAAAATGACAGCGCCTGTCCAGGTTGAATCTGGCACTTCTGGAAAGATTAAAATGCGATTTTTCTTGCCCAGTGATTTTACAATTATAAATACTCCTGCTCCTAAGAATCCTCGGGTAAAAATTGTAGAACTACCACCTGAGTTATTTGCAGCCGTAAGCTACACAGGGGTTTCTTCTGATGAGGATATTGAAGAGATGTCGCAGAAGATTAAAACTATTCTTACAAATACAATGTGGGAATGTACGGGAACACCGCTTTATTATGGATATGATCCACCTTTTACAATT
>JBILET010000282.1:0-3164 GCA_044351935.1 Bdellovibrionota bacterium | reverse complement strand
TAGGACCCAACATTTTATGACCAGTAAATGTGTAGAAGTCAGCTCCGATTTCGAGGACATCAACTGCAAGGTGTGGAACAGCTTGAGTTCCGTCCACCATGGTTAATGCACCAACGTTTTTGGCCAGCTGAACAAAATCTCTTATCGGAGTGATATTCCCAAGTACATTACTGCAGTGCGAAAGGCACACGATAGCAGGTTTAGATTCTAAAAGTTTTTTGTAGGAATCTGCACAGATATTTCCATCTTCGGTGACAGGGATAGTTTGGAAATCTAAGTTATGTGTTTTGCACAGCTGTTGCCACGGAACGAAGTTTGCGTGGTGTTCCATTCTAGATGCTAATACGACACTACCTGGTTTTAATTTAGATGGAATTAATCCTCTAGCGACAATGTTAATTGCTTCAGTGGCATTTTTGGTGAAAATTACAGATTCAGGATCGGTAACACCAACAAATTTTCCGATAGTTGGTCTTGCATCCTCAAAAGCTTGGCTTGCTTTAAGTCCAAGTGAGTAGCTTGCCCTATGAACGTTTGCGTTATTTAGAGCGTAAAATTTTGATTCAGCGTCAATAACAGAGTGGGGTTTTTGAGAGGTTGCTGCGTTGTCTAAATATGCAATATCCCACTCCTTGAAAATGGGAAAATCGTGCTTAATATCTTTAGTAATATCCATATTGTAAGTAGACTAAATTATGGAGATTAACTTCCGTATAGTAAACACATAGGCCAATTTATAGGTTAATTTTTATGCCAATTTACGAATATCACTGCGCAAAAGCTAATAAGACTGTTGAAGTTATGCATAATTGCTCCACAGTAATTAGTACTTGGGGTCAGCTTTGTGAGGCAGCTGGCATTGATATCGGACAAGTGCCTACAGATTCGCCCGTTGATAAGTTAATGGCTAGCAAGGTTGCTGTTCATGGTGCTACTCAACCCAAAACCAGTTTGAAGCAAGCTCCGGTTAGAACTGGATGTTGTGGTGGTGGATGTAGATCAAATCACTAACAAATCAAACAGCTGATAATTCAAGCCATTTTTCCATTAGAGAATCAAGATTTGATTGCAACGAATCGATTTCGGACTGAATTGCAATTAGCTTTTCTCCATCAGAACTAATGTTTGGGTCATGTAGTTGTAGAGTTGCTTGAGCAATTTTATTTTCAATAGTAGCAATTTTTCTTTCTAGAGATTGGATTTCTTTTTTATTGAAAAAACTATTTTGTGTGCTTGATGAAGTTGATTGCTGGAGGTCTTTTGAATTGTTAGAAGAAGATGTTTGATCCCATTCTTGTTCAAACTGCAGATAGTCGGCGGTCTGAATAATAGTACCTTTTTTAACGAATCCAAGTATTGTTGTGCACACTCGCGACATTAAGTATCTATCGTGCGATACGATTAAGATTGCTCCCGGAAATTCTATAAAACTTTGCTCTAGGATTTCTAGTGTTGCTATATCAAGGTCATTAGTTGGTTCGTCAAAAACAAGAATGTCTGAATCAAGAAGGCTTAGTTTTGCAAGTAGAAGTCTTGCTTGTTCTCCTCCTGATAGATCTTTAATTTTTGAGCTAAGTTGATCTGTGTTAAATAGAAATCTTCTGGCCCATGAAACAACAGGGGATAAAAAACGCTCTACAGTAACTTCTGGGTTTAGCTGTTCTCGCATTTGCCCGAAGTAATTTATTTTTAGATTTGAAGCTCGTAGTATTTTACCCTTTATAACTGGCAGTTCTCCGACAATCGTTTTTAGAAGAGTAGTTTTGCCAACTCCGTTACCTCCAACAATTCCGATTCTAGTTCCTGGGTAAACAGTAAACGATAAATCTTTCCATAACTCTAAAGCAGGGGACCCATCAGGATTAGTTATTCCACCACTTACTCTGTCAAACTTAACAAGTTCTTTTGTTTTTCGTCCTGTAGCAGCAAATCCAAGCTCTGCTGTTTGTTTATCAAGCTGCATGGAGTTTAGTTCGGCTATTAATCTGTGGGCTTCATCAGATCGATATTTTGCTTTGGTTGTTCGTGCTTTAACTCCTGCTCGCAGCCATTCGACTTCGCGTCTTACTTTATTACGCAGCGAATCTTTAGTTGCTCTTAGTTGCTCGAGTGTTTGATCACGTTTATCAATTACAGCGCTATATCCGCCGTCTGCGCTAATGTAGCCTCCGGGAAACCTAGCATCCAATTCGATAGTACGTTCAGCTATTCTTTCTATAAAAAAGCGATCGTGGCTGATAAATAAAATAGCCCCAGAAAAGTTAAGAAGTGTTTCCTCAAGCCAAAGTATACCTGGGATATCAAGGTGGTTTGTTGGCTCATCTAGCAAAAGAACATCAGGATTTTTTGCTAGTCCTGTAATAATTGCCAAACGTTTTTTCATTCCACCGGACATTGATTGAGTAAGGCAATCAAAATCTGTCAATCCAGATGAATTGAGTAACTGTTCAGCTTGGTGACGTTTAAGTGTTGGCACTTCGCTAAGTAGATAATCGATGGCAGTAATGTTACTTGGAAATTCATCTTGTTGTTTGACGTAAGCTTTTAAAGTGTCTCGACGTAATATAATTTCTCCTGTGTCGGGATCTTCTAGGCCCATGATCATTTTTAGTAATGTAGATTTTCCACTACCGTTGGCGCCAATTAATCCGACTTTTTCCTTTGGATTGATAACAAGCGTTAGGTTAGAAAATAGCGATTTAATGCCGTAATCTTTACCAACTGAATTTATACTAATAAGACTCATAGAAATCGTGGGGAAATTGTAATCGTCTTATGCAGGTATTTTGTGTTCGACGCTAGTTTGCCAAGGTTGAACAAGTTGCTTGGCAGTTTGAAAGTTTCGCTCAGATACCATGATTTTAATGTCTAATACTCGAGTTCTTAATAGATCGCTATTGTATGTTGTGACCGCAAGAATACCGTTGCTTTCGAGCAAGTTTATGCACGTTTGCGCAATTTTGTCTGATGAGGTTTGTAGTATAATTTTGTAAGATTCCATTTGTGGGGATTTGCCTATATCTTAACGATATCAATAAATGAGTGACGACGTAAGCTGTGCAGTTAAGTTTTTTAGAAATTCTTGGACAAATTTGTCTGTTAGCGAAATTACAGCTGGACATATACACCGCTCCTACTTGGTAAGTAGTCCACTAGAAGCAAAA
>JBILET010000281.1:0-3173 GCA_044351935.1 Bdellovibrionota bacterium | reverse complement strand
TCCATCGCTAACTAATAATCCAACTTTGGCAATTTCTTTGTCTGGATACCCAGAAAGTCGAAGTATGTTTACTAAAGTATCAGCAAGGTCTTTTGCCGTAGCAGCGTGCATTGAGTTATAGTTTGCGGTATTAGCATTAGCTGAATGGTTAGTTAAAGTTACACCGTATGTCTGATTAAGACGCTGTGCCTCAGAAGAGTTTATCTCCACTTCGACTTTAAACTGTCTCACTGGAAGATCTTTAACTATAACATGTGGATCTGCTTTGGGCAGTCTTCCTATATCCTGTCCCCCATCTTTTACAGGTTGAATCGGTCCTTGCTTAATCTGTTGTTGTGTCTGTCCGCCACTCATTTTTTTCTAGCTCCTAAATATAATCTTAAAAATTGCGTTGACTAATAACTATTTGTGTTTCCACCGCCAGTACCTCCACTACCAGCGGATAAAGATCTTCCACCAGTACCAAAGATTTGACCTCCAACCCACTGACCAGCAGCGAACATAAGAATTTTAACACCTGTATCTGTTGTTGCATTACGGTGCCACCAACCAGCAAAATCACCCCTAATACGAAGCATACCTTGAGTATAATCTCCAAGCGCCTGTGCTGCTGTTTGGCTAACAGCCGTATCAAAAGCTTCTAGGTTCCCTTTGCCTTCTTCAGCTCGCTTGTTAAAAAGTTCAAGCAGATTCTGACCACTATAAACTTTTCCATCTTGTTTGCTAAACTTGGGTTGACCAACTGCAAGTCGCTCAAATTCTCTTACACCGCCTGATGTAATTGGTGCACCATCAGGTCTATTACGTTTAACATTGCTCATGTAATGAGCTTTAGCAGTTGCTTCTGCACCAGTCATCATCAAGCTATCACCAACTTTACGTCCATACATGAAATTGATATATCCAGCAGCTTGCCTAACTTGTACTTCGCTTTCAGCTGAAAGATTTGCTTGCTTGATGTAGTTATCAAGTTCCTCGCGAGAAATTGCCTCAAAACCAACGGCTTCACCAGCCTGATGACGCGCTTCAAGAAGTTTTGCTTGCTCAAGTTTTCCTGAAATAAATTTATCATCTAAGTTTTGGATATCTTTCTCAACTTCAGCAGATATTTTTGAAAAACTTTCGCTATAATCTTTCTTTGTTTGACTGACAAAGAACTTAGCTTCTTCTAAATCTCTAAAAATTGGATAGACCGTACGTGTGACAGGTTTACCCTCTTGCATTACTGGTTGACCATCCTTAAAAACTTGAACAGTTTTAGGGTTTTCAAGAGATGTTTTAAGACGTATATCCCCCTTGGATGCTTCAGTCTCTGCTAATGCCTTTAAATCTTGATCAAGTTTACTTTGAAGAGCATTAGTTTGCTGAACTGCTAGTTTCCTTGCATCTGCTGCAGTAGTTTCTGCAGCTACGCGCGCATCATTTAGACTACCAACAGTATGAAGGTATGTACCTTCAGCAAATTGATTTCCTTCTGCCTTGGCGTCTATGTCAATTCCATTTAAAGATGAAAACTTCTTAACAAGTTTTGATTCAGGTAATGGTTGATTGTTAGAGTCCATCTTCAATTGCTTCTTACCAGTTGTAGGATCTACAACCATAATTGAATTCTGAACTTCGACTGCCGCGCCAAGTAAACTTTTGTGTGCCAACGCAACATCAAAAGGCTTTTCAGTTGTAGCGGCTTTCATTGCAGCTTCTAGTTCTTCAACTTTTTTATGCAAAGCTGTACCTTGCATAGCAGTATATTCTGGTGATGCTTTCAGATCCGCTAGAAGTTTTCCAAACGCATCCAATCTTCCTTGCTTTTCTTTGGATGATGCTTCTTGAACTGCCTTCTCAGCAACATCTAAAGGTGCATTGATTTTTCCTAATTCACTTAGTGCACCAGAAACAACTGGTGCAGTAGATGCGTAGTTAGCAGTCAGTGCTGCTACAGGAAGCTTCATCAAGCCTTGACGCGAAACAGCTACTGTAGTTTCCGCTTCCATACTTGCAAGCTTTTCTAGATCTTGACCAACTTTGATCCTTTCATGGGTTTGCGAGTCTAGAGATTTAAAATGATCCTTGACTGCTGCTTTAAGCGTTTCCTCTATCGAATTTGGGATTGAACTTCCTAGCTCTCTTTTTCGATGAAACTCTAACCGATCTGCAATTGCATTAGCGATAACTTCGCGTTGAGCTTCGGTATCCAGTAAAGTCGAGAAGCCTCTAACTTTTCCACCTGCCATCGCTAACATGCGTTCTGCTTCTGCAGACGCAAAACGAGTATAAATTTGGTCTTCAGTAAGATTTGCTAACTCAGATGCATGAGCTTCTTTCCACTTAGGATATCGCGAATTAAGGCCACCCTCCGTTCTATAATCACTGTTGATCATCTTCATTACATCACGAGGCATTCCCTGAATTAATTTCTCCTTATCTTTTTCAGAGATATTAAGCCCTGAAGCTTTAGCTTCTGAATAGTGCCAAGGTTGCTCTTTCTTGATTCTTTCTTGCTCTTCTTTCGTTAATACTCTTTCAGCAGTTGTAACCATTGTGTTCTCCGGATTTGTATTTAAATTTGTTCTTCTTGTGTAATCCAAATAATTTGTTGATCTTCTTATCCTGTTATCTGAAGAAAAGGCTCTAACGTGTCATAAGAAATAAATAAAAAAGAAGATTATTTCCCATTACCGCCTAACCTATTGAATATATTAATAAATTAAGTAATTTTAAAAATTTCTATTAACAGCAAATTCCACTAGCGGTCTTCGTCATTTCAACTAAATAACGTTAGCACTAGCATAGTATTATTTTTAATCTCATTAGATTCAGCATATTATCAGCTAAGTAGGCTAGATTATTAGGCTTATTCAGAATAACCCAATCTTTAGTCTGTAAATTTCAAATCAATCAAATTACGTTTGAAAATTATAAACTAAAGTCAGTAGATAGAACAATGTTTTTATGTCAAAGTAAATTCTTAATATATCCTTTTCAAACAATGGCGCAATTATTATCGAATTACTTATTTCCTCGAAACAGTCTGTGTAAGCTGTATTTATTAATCCTTATTATTTTTTCTGTAACATCAACAGCACATTCACAAACAGTATTAATTGACGGATGGAACGTAACGTATCAAGGAAGAACCGAAGCAAACGGCAACACAACATTTAGTTACCGAGCAT
>JBILET010000280.1:0-3174 GCA_044351935.1 Bdellovibrionota bacterium | reverse complement strand
GACAAGTTCGGATACTATGTTTCCAATTTGATTTTCTACATTAGATGGAGCTTTCATCTTATGTTCACAAAGAGGTCTATTTGTGTGAATAAATTTAGAAATCTTACTAATATGAACTGAAGATGCTCCAAAAGTTCGCGGCATCTGATCATTAATTTCTGCGATAATAATTTTTGCAGTATCTACAGCGGCTCTTGCTGCGTCAATGCTAGTTCCAAGTGAGCAGAAACCATGTCGATCAGGAGGTGATAACTGAACGATAGCAACATCTAAATCTATATTTTTTGAATAAAATTGATTTGGAATATCAGAAAGAAAAATCGGAACGTAATCAGCAAATCCTTTGTTGACTCTGTCTCGCAGCACAGCTCCCGTGAATAACGATACTGGTTTAATGTGTTTGCACGATTCTGAGCCGAATTTTTCGGCTCCATTTAAATGTAGGTGATATGTACTAATGTCTTCTACGTCTTTTAAGTTTGCTAACCCCTCGACTAAAGGAATTGGGGTAGCCGAGGCTCCGTGGATAAAAATCTTAGAGCTACTTTTTACCAATGACAGAGCTTCTTCTATGGAGGAGGGGTTTTGATTCGAGTTAAAAGGGTGAGTTTTCATATAACAACAGATAAATATGTCGATAGATATTGTAATAGATTTCAGCTAGATGCGCCACTTATGTAGTTAATATATGATTAAAACTATGCAGTCCAAAAGTTGAAGTTTGAGTTGTTATTGTGTTAATATATCTACTTAATTCGCACCCAGCGAAAGTCCTCTTTTCTTTTTAAAAAGTCTTAGTGGATTTTGTAAACGATTAAAACCGTTGGCAATATCGTTACTATTGGTAAGAGTGTACTTCGTTTGGGGAGGTTTAACTAAGACGGAATATAAAAAATGGAAGAAAAAAAATTAGACTCACTCGTTAAGGGTGAAAAAAGTGGTGTGCAAGTTACCGTAAAAACTTTGCTTGATGCTGGTGCTCATTTTGGTCACCAAACCGAAAGATGGAATCCAAAAATGCTACCGTATATCTTCGGTGAGCGTAACGGAGTCCACATCCTTAACTTAGATCATACTCTTCGTAAGTGGGAAATCGCTCGTAAATTTATCGTTGACCGCGTAAGTCTTGGTGGACAAGTTTTATTCGTTGGAACAAAACTTCAAAGCCGAGAAATCATTCAACGTGAAGCAGAAAGATGTGGAAGTTACTACGTTACTTCTCGTTGGTTAGGTGGAACTTTAACTAACTTTGGAACTATTCGTCGTTCTATTGAAAGAATGAAAAAGTTAGAAGAGCTTCTTGCTGCTACTGAAGTTCCAGATAGCAAAGTTAAGTTAAATAAAAAAGAAAAACTTAATATATCAAGACAGATTGATAAGTTAGTTGCAAACATCGGTGGTATCCGCTCGATGAAGAAAACTCCTGATATTCTATTTGTTGTTGATATCAACAAAGAAGACTTGGCTGTTGCAGAAGCAAGAAGATTGCATATCCCAGTTGTAGCGCTAGTTGACTCAAACGTTGACCCAGAAGTGGTGGATTTTGCAATTCCTTCAAATGATGATGCATCTAGAGCTGTTGAATTATTCAGCGCAGCTGTTGCTGATTCTGTTCTTGAAGGTCTTGAAATCTTTAAAGCTAGATTCCCACGCGGAATAATCGCTGCTGATGCTGGTGATCGTGGTGATGCTGGTGAAGCTAAAAATGCTCCTTCAGTAAATAGACGTGGCAAAAAAGGTGCTTCAGCAAAAGATAAAGACAAAGATAAAGAAGAAGCAGCTAAATCTGCTACTGATGCAAATGTTGTAGCGAGTGCTTAATCGCTTGCAAATAATTGCACATACGTAAAAATATAAATTAGGAGAATTGTTATGGCTGAAATTTCAGCAGAATTAGTTAAGCAGCTTCGTGAAAAAACCGGAGCTGGTATGATGGATTGTAAAGTTGCTTTGAAAGAAGCAAATGGTGATATGGAAGGTGCTATTGAAGTCCTTCGTAAAAAAGGTCTTAAAGATGTTGGAAAGCGTGCTGGTAAAACGGCAGCTGAAGGCACAATTGGTGTGTATATTCACGCTGGTGGACAAGTTGTTGCGATAGTTGAATTAAACTGCGAAACAGACTTTGTTGCACGTGGTGATGAGTTTCAAGAGACCGCAAGAAACGTTGCTCTTCATGTTGCTGCTTCTAAACCAAAGTTCATTACTCGCGAAGAAGTTCCTGCATCAATGATCGAAAAAGAAAAAGAGATCTTCTTAGATCAACTTAATGATGCTCAAAAGAAAAATGCAGATAAAATCTTAGAAGGAAAATTATCTAAGTTTTACGAAGAAATATGTTTGCTTGATCAACCTTACGTTAAGGATGATTCTGGTAAACTTACGATTCGTGCATTAATTGAATCATTAAGTGTTAAGTGCGGCGAAAAAGTTGTAATCCGTAGATTCGAGCGTTTCGAAGTTGGTGAAGGGATTGAAAAAGTCCAAACTAACTTAGCTGCCGAAGTTGCTGCTGCAATTACTACAGCTTAATAACAAGTCGAAACTTACATACTACTATTTAAAAGCGATTTAATTTCTTATATGACTGAACAATCAAAACCTGTATACAAGCGCGTCCTTCTTAAGCTTAGCGGCGAAATTTTGGCGGGTGAAAAAGGTTTTGGAATTGATCCAGCCACTATTAATAAGTTAGTTGCCGAAATAGGTAGTGTTTGTAAGTTAGGTGTCGAGCTAGGAATCGTAATCGGCGGAGGTAACCTATTCCGAGGCGTCCAACTTGGAGAACAAGGAATGGATAGGGCCTCTGCTGATTACGTTGGAATGCTCGCAACTGCTATGAACGCTTTAGCTCTGCAAGACTGTATGGAGCGAGCCAACATTGATACCAGAGTAATGTCGGGTATCGAAATGCGACAGATCTCGGAACCTTACATTAGACGCAGAGCCACTAGACACTTAGAAAAAGGCCGAGCAGTAATATTTGCCGCTGGTACTGGTAACCCATATTTCACGACTGACACTGCTGCTTCCCTTAGAGCAATGGAAATCGGTGCTGATATTCTTCTGAAAGGCACAAAAGTAGATGCCGTCTACGATAAGGATCCTAAAAAATATCCTGATGCTGTTGCTTACAGAAACTTAACTTTTATGGATGTCTTAAGAGGCGAGCTAAAA
>JBILET010000279.1:0-3176 GCA_044351935.1 Bdellovibrionota bacterium | reverse complement strand
AGAGAACATGTTTGGAAATGTTCTCAATCCTAAAATTACAGATTCGAGGCTAACGCTAACTCCATCTTTATATTTAACAAAAAATAGTCTTCCAGTTCCTATAGAGCAAAACTATGAAGTTGTTCCATTAACAGATAAAAACTCAACTATTAAAGCATCAATCAACCAAGATAAAGTCGACCAGATTTTTTTACAAAAAAATCAAACTCGCTGGTCAACTAAGCCTATAAGTCAGTTAGGCAACGAATGGCTTGAAGTTCATTTATCATCTAGTGTTAAAAATCTAAAAGGTATTGAAATCAGCAATCCAGCATTTATAGGTGACTATCCAAGAGGAATCGAAGTTTTAGTCGGGAAATCCAATAATGGGACATGCGACTCGCTAACACTGGCGTACAAAGAACCTTGGTGGAGAGGATCAGTTGAAAATCTACCTAACGGAATTAGGTATTTAACAACGCAGAATATCGTAAAGCTTTACTTTACTCAGCCAGAATATCAATTGCCTAGCGATAAAGAATTTAGCTGTATTTTAGTTAAACAAACTGGAAAAGATCCATTTTATGAATGGAGCGTTCAGGGGTTTAACTTGTTTGTTGGCAAATAAAGCTACACTTCAAAAACATTCTGACCACCACCAACAGGTACATGGTGCGCAATCTGAACAATTGTCGAGTTAGGTAGATACTTTTTAAGCATGGCTAAACTTAAAGCTTGAGTTGCTTGATCTAAACTTGCCGTAGCTTCATCCATAAATAGCCAAGTTGGTTGCTTTAATATCGCTCTGATAAGTGCAACTCGTTGTTGTTCTCCACCGGATAATCGTTTTGACCAGTCTGCAACTTCATCTAAATCTTTTACAAGATTTGCCAAACCAATTTCATTTAATATATTTACGAGCAGATCGTTTGAAGCACTATCAACAAATGGCATATTTGGGTACCAACACACTTCACGAAGTGTTCCTATTGGCAGATATGCTTTTTGAGGGATAAATAACATTTGGTCTCGGGGTGGTGCCCATAAACTTCCACTGACAAAAGGCCATAATCCAGAAATTGCTCTAAATAGAGTACTTTTACCTCTTCCAGATTTTCCAATAACAATAGTGTCTTTATTTTTTTGGAATCTAACTGCAAGGTGATCTTGTAGTTTTGTTCCGTCGGGCAAGTTTAAACTAATTGACCCACTAACTTCATCAGACACAGATCTAGGTAGCCTTTCTAAACTATCAATTTTTAATTGATCGGCTTTTTGGCATGCGGCAGAAAATCCTCGCAAACGATCTACACTTGCTTTCCACTCAGTTAAGCTTCCATAACTATCAATAAACCATGATAGTGCATCCTGTACTCGACCAAAGGCAGAGGATATTTGCATTAATGCTCCTAGCTCGATTGCTCCAGAAAAATATCTAGGAGCTGCAACAACTAAAGGAAAAATAACAGCAGCTTGTCCATACGCAGCTGTAAACCAAGTTAAGCGTTTTTGATAACGCATTATTAACCGCCAGTTGTTAATAATATCTGCAAAAGAATTTTTCAGCGAAACTTCTTCACGAGTTTCTCCGTCCAATAGCGCTATGGATTCTGTATTTTCGCGAACTCGTACAAGTGAGTATCGAAAATTTGCTTCAACTTTTTGTTGCTCGAAATTGAGCGTTATTAAACGTTTTCCAATTACATGAGTAAGCACACTTCCAAATAATGCATAAATAAAAGCTGCCCACACCATATACCCAGGAATAGAGATAGCGTGTCCGAAAGCATTAAAATTAAATGCTCCCGATAAATTCCAAAGGATTAAAAAAAATGAAACTAAGGTTGTTGTTGAAGAAAGTAGCCCTAAAGCTAATGACAGTGTAGCACTTGCTAGAATCCTAAGGTCTTCTGCAATTCTTTGGTCCGGGTTATCTGTTCCAAAGTTTCCTAATTCAATTGTATAGAAGCGTTTTTCTTGAAGCCATTGCTTTAACATTCCATCTGTTAACCAATGCCTCCAGCGGATAGTTAATAGTTGCTGTAAATACAATCTATAGACAGCGCCAATTATGTATAAAGTCGCCCATCCACAGAAAAAAAGTATTAATGTTTTAAATTCATCAAAGTTTTTTTGCTGTAAAGAATTATAAAAAGAATTGTACCACTGGTTGATTTTTACACTGATGTAAACTAACCCAAGATTAAGCGCTACAATTACTGCTGTTAAAATCCACGCCATGCGCCAATCAGCAGAGCGCCAATAAGGATAAATTATTCTAAACGCATCGACTAAAAATGCTTTTTTAGATGTTTGTACTTTTGCCATATTCTTTTTTAATCTACCGTTTTTCTCTTACCGCCATAGTACATCTTGAAATGCACACCAAACGGCCCTGCTCATCACAAATATTAATACCCCAAATTTGGCTAGATGCTCCGATGTGAATTGGACATGCTGTAGCCGTCACGACACCCGAAACTACCGATCGAACATGATTTGCGTTTATTTCTTGACCAACAGCGATACATTTTTGGGGATCTATATTCAAACACGCACCAATAGATGCAGTACTTTCTGCTAATACCACTGAGGCCCCTCCGTGCAAAAGACCAAATGGCTGCATACATCTATTATCAACAGGCATTGTTGCCATAACCTTATCTAAGGCAATATGAGTTAAGACTATTCCCAGCGAATCGTGTATAGTCTTGCTAGAAGTAAAATAACCAGTTAATTGTTCGTATATTTTTTGCGCATTTTGTTCGATGTACATGATATTTACCTTTGTAACTTTGATAGATTATGCAATCTGAAGGAAAACTAACAGATCAGATTAAAGACGGTGTTGCGTGGATCTGTTTTAGCCACCCCCAAAGTAATTGCTTGCCAACTAGTCTTCTAAAATCGCTAATAAATGCCATAAATAAATATGACCAAAATCCTTCATGCCATACAATTGTGCTACAAAGTCAGGGCAAAATATTCTGCGCTGGCGCCTCAATTCATGAGTTAACAGCTCTAAAAAATACATCAGATGCCACAGAATTTTTCATGGTTTTCGCAAAATTATTGCTAGCTATCAAAGATTGCAGGCATCCTGTAATTGTTCGTGTTCATGGCAAAGCAGTCGGTGGTGCTATTGGTTTAATTTCGGCCTCTGACTGGGCCATAGCATCATATGATGCAGATATAAG
>JBILET010000016.1:0-11421 GCA_044351935.1 Bdellovibrionota bacterium | reverse complement strand
TATCGCCCTCTTATGAAAACTAGCCGTAACGATAATATTCGTAATATCGCAATAATCGCCCACGTTGACCACGGGAAGACTACTTTAGTAGACCACATGTTTAGACAAGCAGGTGTTTTTGCTGCACATGAGGAACTAAAAGACCGCGTAATGGATAACATGGATCTAGAACGCGAGCGTGGAATCACAATTTCTGCTAAAAACTGCTCAATTCAATGGAAAGGTATCCGAATCAATATTTTGGATACGCCAGGACACGCCGACTTTGGTGGAGAAGTTGAGCGTGCACTTATGATGGTGGATGGAGCAATTCTACTAGTTGATTCTTCTGAAGGCCCACTACCTCAAACAAGATTTGTTCTAAGTAAAGCTCTTCAAGCAAATAAAAAAATAGTTGTTGTTGTAAATAAAATCGATCGTAAAGATGCAAGGCCAGCCGAGATATTAAATCAAGTTTATGATTTATTTATCGATCTTGGTGCTAACGATGAGCAAATTGAGTTTCCTGTGTTGTATGCAATTGGTCGAGACGGAATTGCAAAAAGAAAACTTGAAGATGAAGCTTCGGACCTTTCAATACTGTTTGATCAGATTCTTGAATCGATTCCTGGACCAAAATATGATCCAGAAGAACCATTTCAGATGTTATGTTTAAATTTAACTTATTCTGATTACTTAGGAAGGCTTGCAATCGGTCGAGTCTTTAACGGTTCAGTTCAAAAGCAAGATAAACTTGTAGTAGTAGGTAAAGACGGAAAACCAAATCCATTAAAAGTTACAAAACTTCAAGTATACGAAGGTGTTGGTTATAAAGAAGTAGAAGTTGCTCAACCGGGAGATGTTATAATCCTTGCAGGAGCAGACGATATAGAAATTGGTGATACAATTTGCAGTCGCGAAAATCCAAAAGCACTCCCAAGAGTGGTTGTAGATGAACCAACAATTGCTATGCGATTTGGGGTAAATTCATCGCCTCTAGCTGGTAAAGAAGGAAAAATTGTTCAATTCCCTAGAATTAAAGAGCGACTTTTTAAAGAAACATTAACAAACGTAGCACTTAAAGTTGAAGAATCTACTGACGGCGAAACCATGGTTGTTAAAGGTCGTGGGGAATTCCAGATGGCTATTCTTATTGAACAGATGCGTCGAGAGGGATTTGAGCTTTCTGTAGGGCGTCCCCAAATAATCATGAAACAGCAGGACGGGCAAACTGTTGAGCCAATTGAGCATTTATTTATTGATTGTTCTGATCAGTTCATAGGGGTGGTAACCGAGAAGCTTTCTCGCCGTAAAGGTAAAATGCTTAATATGGTTAACCATGGCACAGGTAGAGTTCGCTTAGAGTTCTCTATCCCATCAAGAGGACTTATCGGGTATCGAAATGAATTTTTAACTGATACTCGTGGAACTGGTTTAATGAATAGTTACCTACAAGGATACGAACCATTCCGTGGCGAAATAGAATCAAGAATGACAGGTTCTCTTGTAGCAGATCGTGAAGGTGAATGTGTTGCGTATGCATTGTTTCACTTAGAGCCGCGAGGAACTTTATTCTGCGTTCCAGGTGATCCAGTGTATGAAGGAATGATTGTCGGAGAAGGTAACAGAGAAGGTGACTTAAACGTAAACGTTTGCAAAACTAAAAAACTTACAAACGTTCGAGCCTCAGGAAAAGACGATGCGATAACCTTAACTCCTGTTCCTGCAACAACATTAGAAAGAGCAATTGAGTTCCTTCGAGATGACGAGTTAGTAGAAGTTACGCCAAAATCAATTCGTATTAGAAAAATGATTTTGCCTCAAAATAAAAGAAGCTAAATCAAAAGCTAGCCTTGTAACTAGCTGAGAACATTAGATAATGTTGAGCTAATAATTAGCTCAACTTACTTAAGCTTAGTCTCATATCTATAACCAGATAGTATGAACTTAGCTTTGATTCGAAATAACAACCCCGAAAGACCGCAGAATAACTTATCTGCACTATCATTTCACGACTGGAGCAATCTTGTTGCTGAGACAGCCGAGATTCGCCAAGCTGCTAAGCTTCGTCAACAAGCTAAAGAGCTAGGAGACGGATTTATAGCTATAAGCTCTTCCAAAGCGGATGTTTCAATAATTCAAGGGTATTTAAATCATGCACTTTATACTACAGATAGTAGGGTAGTTCGAATGTCAATGGCTCTTGATAAGATTATTGATACTTTAGTCGAGATTGAGAACGGAGTTAAGCCATTGGACTCTATATTAGTTCGTGCTCTTATGGCCACTACTAGTAAAGTTAAGAATAATAATTTAAAGCGAATTTCAATTGCTGAAAATCCCCTGACAAAAAAGGCAGAAGTTGTTTACCTAGACCACTCAATTACGACAAAAGCTTTTTCTTGGTGTTTAAGGAATTGGACGAGAACAAAAGCTTTTAATAGTTCTAATAACTCAGCAACAACAGCTAATTGTCTAAAAAAACTAGCATCACATCTTGATGATAATGGTAGAGCTTATATTGGTAGACTGATTGTAAATAAACTAAACCAAAAATATCCTCTAATCGTTGCAAACCTATGCAAGGTGCCTTCTGAAAATAGTTTTCAGGATTTAAGAATACCTTCTGCTGAGAAGAATTAAAATTATTCTAAATAAGCTCTACAACCATAGAGGTAGCCTCGCCACCGCCGTTACAGATTCCCACAGCGCCTAACTTTTTGTTAAGTCTTTTTAGGGAGTGTATTAAGGTGACAAGGATTCTTGCTCCAGATGCTCCAATTGGATGTCCCAGGGCCACAGCGCCACCATTTACGTTTAATTTTGATGCGTCAACCTCTAAGCCATTTCTACATGCTATAGCTACGCACGAAAATGCCTCGTTGATTTCAAATAAATCAATATCTGATAATTTTAATCCTGCTTTGTTAACAGATTTCTTAACCGCTTCAATAGGCGCAGTCGTAAACCACTCTGGTTGTTGAGAATGAGTTGCGTAGGATCTAATTCTAGCAATCGGTGTAAGCTTGTTAGCTTTAGCGAAATCTTCATTACAAACAATCGCTAAAGCAGCTCCATCATTTAAAGAGGATGCATTAGCAGCAGTCACGGTACCTGATTTATCAAAAGCAGGTTTAAGAGTTGGGATTTTTGCAAGATTTGCTTTAAATGGTTCTTCGTCCTTATCTATAGTAACTTCTTCTTTACCAACCTTTGCGGTTACGCCAATAATTTCATTTTTAAAGTTTCCTGAATTAATTGCATTAATTGCTCTATTATAACTTTCGGTGGCAAATTCATCTTGTTGTTCTCTAGAGATATTGTGCTCTTTGGCTAGTAGCTCAGCAGCACAACCCATTAAGTAATTATTGTAAGCACACCAAAGTCCATCTTTTATAATAGTATCTTCGGCTGAAGTATTTCCATAACGTGCACCACCACGTAGCGATGAAAGTATATAAGGTGCATTAGACATACTTTCCATTCCACCAGCTATTACACTTTTAGAGTCGCCAAGTCTTATTTGGTCTGCCGCCAGCATGATAGCTTTAAGTCCTGAACTGCAAACTTTGTTAATTGTCATAGCATGAGTGCTTTGAGCTAAACCAGACTTTATCACTACTTGTCGTGCTGGGGCCTGACCTTGTCCAGCAGTTAGTACACTTCCAACTATAAGCTCGTTAAATGAATCGTTGCTTAATCCCGTAGAACTTAGGATATGTTTTGTTAAATGTGTAGCAAGATCAACGGCTGATAGATTTGCTAATCCACCTTGGAAGGCGCCAATTGCAGTTCTTATTGGGTTACAAATTAAAATATCCATATTAATTACCTTTGTAGTAAAAATTACAATTCATTCAAAAGAGAAGGGGTGATATCGATTCTTGAGCTGGACTTAAGAGCATCTAGAATATTTTTTCTAAATTTTTCTAAATTTTCTTTTTGAACCTCTTCGGATAAAGATTTTAGTTGCTCGGTTGTGGCTTTACTAAAATCAGCTTCCTTACGATCTAAAACGGCAAAAGCTAAATATGCTCCGTCATTATAAAATATTTTAGTAGGCTTGGATGGAATAGCGGTAACACTAAATACTTCCGCTTTAATGTCCTCAGAGTCAAATGTTTTGTTTTGATCCGTATATTTCACATTTTCTACAGTGTTAACTTCGCCATTTGATGTTTTTGCAGCTTGGGAGAAGTCAGTTCCTGATTGAATTAAGTTTAAGAAATTATCAGCAAATTCCTTGGCTACTTTTTGACTTTGTGCCAATTTGTAATTTTTTAACACTTTATCTTTTACAGACTCTAAAGTTGGAATCTCGGATTCTTTTTGATTTGTAAGTTCAACAATAAACGCAGATTTTTTTGATTCTATAAACTGTTTGATCTCTGGTATGGATTCGAAAATTTTCTTTTGAACATCACCTGGAATGTCCGATAGTTTTGAATCTTCATCAATCATATCAGCAATAGATTGTACTTTCAGATTTGAAGATTGTGCCAAAGAAATAAGGCTTTGTTCTGATGATAAAAATTTATCAAAAAACTCACGAGCTTTTGCATCGGCAATAGCAGGGGCCTGTTCGTTCTTAAGCTTTGCTATGATTGAGTCTTTTACTTCAGTTAATGGCTTAACCGAAGCTTCCTTATATCCATTAACTTTAACAATATGGAATCCATAATTCATTTCGATTAAATCAGCTATGCCGCCATCTTTTTTAGCATATGTTTTCTCATCGAACGCAGCTGAGTATCTACCCTTGGGGACCCAGCCTAGGTTTCCAGCTTGAGTTTTAGTTGTTACGTCATCGGAATACTTCAATGCTAACGATTTGAAATCCTCGCCAGATTTTGCCTTTTCTAAAACCTCCTTAGCTTTTTCTTTCGCTGAAGCAAGTTTTACCGGGTCGTTGTCTTTGGGAAAAAGTATCTGTACATGTTGTAAATTTAAGCTTTCAGGGTTTTTGAACTCATTTTCATTATCAGTGTAGTAAAATTCAACCTCATCATTTGCTACTTCGATCTCACTAAGATAATTTTCTGGATGGAATGCAATAAAGTTAAAGGAAGCTTTTGGTTTGGTTCTGTACTCTTCTTGGTTTTCCTGAAAATATTTATTTAACTCGTCGCTACTAGGTTCTTTAACAAAAGAAGCTAGTTTCGCAGGAGAGAAACTTACATATTGTATTTTGTACTTAGACTCATTTTTTATAAATTGTGATTTTTTTTCAGAATCAGTAGGTGATGAAACATCATTAAGTATATCAAAAAACTGAGTTCTTTTAGCTTCGTCTTCAATATCCTTTAAAAACTGCGCAGGAGTTATTCCGCTAGACAATAATGCACTCGGATCGTAGCCGCCAGGAAACTGCTGTTTAATCATTTCACGAACCTCTTCGTCGGAAGCTGCGTACCCTTGAGCATTTAGATGCTTCTCGAGCACTGTTGCGTCAACCATGCTATCTAAAACATTTTGGGGAACGTTAATACCGAACTGCTTAGCAAGTTGTTCATATTGTGAGCCAAACATTTTTCTGTACTGACTTTCGACTTCTCGTACTTTTCTTTGAAAATCCGCTTTGGAGACTACAGCTTCATCTACTGTAAATGCAGTTTGTAGGTCTGCACGTTGATCGCGATGCGCAAGATCTACTCCAAAACTGGACATAACCAAAGCCGCTACAATCAGTATCAATATACCGCCAACTGTTTTTTGATATTTTCTAAATACTCTTATCATAATAATTCGTTTCCGATTTTAACCTAAATTTACTCTACACAGTCATTAAAAAGCCTAGAATTAAGAAGCTCTTTGGCTGATACACTATACTGCCACGAAATCTTATCGGACAGCCCCTGAAGAATTTCGTGACAATCTTTCTCCATTGATGGGGTAGTTAATATGCAGACCATAGAGGATTTACTGTCTAAGGTTCTAACAATTCCGACTGATTCGAAGATCTCGAAATAACTTTGCAATTGCACGATATGCATAGACGGACACGATATATAAATCGCTACTGTGTCTTTATCTAGCAGCTCAACTGCGTCTTTTATTGAGGTTTGTTGTGATACTGTCATTTACTTTCTGTGGATTTGCAGCTCCCTTGGAAGCTTTCATAACTTGGCCAACAAAAAACGGATGTATTCGATCGTTACCAGCAAGGAACTCGGCAACTTGAGTAGGGTGAGCATCTAATACTTGGTTTACGATCGCATCAATAGCGCTATCGTCTGTGATTTGTTTAAGTCCTTTTTCACTTACAATTTTACCAGGTGCTTTTGAAGTTTTGCACATTTCTTCAAAAACTGTTTTTGCCATTTTTCCTGATATTTCTTGCGCATCGATTAGTCTTATAAGCTCCCCTAAGTCAGAACCTTTAACTGGGCTGTTTTCAAGTTTAAGACCTTCCTTATTTAAATATCCAAACAACTCGGTAGTTATCCAGTTGCAAGCTAGTTTTGCATTTTTACAAACATCAAGAACTGCTTGGAAATAATCAACATGTGTTCTTTCAGCGGTAAGAACATTAGCATCGTATTCCGACAGCCCATGCAGCTCGACCAGATCACGAGCAAATTCATCAGGCAATTTAGGCATTTTGGATTTCACAGAAGCAATCCATGAGTCCTCTACTACCAAAGCTGGTAAATCAGGGTCTGGAAAGTATCTATAATCAGCTGAGGATTCTTTAGTTCTCATTATTCGAGTCGAACCAGTTGCAGAATCAAAAAGCATTGTTGCTTGAATAACTTTTTCACCATTTCGAATAAGCGCAGCTTGTCTAGCAATTTCGTATTCAAGAGCTCGCTCAACGAATTTAAAAGAGTTTAAATTTTTAATTTCAGTTCTTGTGCCAAACTTTAAAGATCCAACTGGTCGAAGAGAAATATTTGCATCGCAACGCAAGCTTCCTTCTTCCATATTTCCATCGCTTACTCCTAGGAATCTAGCTATTTGACGAATAGTACGTAAGTACTGAGCAGCTTCTTGAGGAGAACGTATATCGGGCTCTGAAACAATTTCCAACAAAGGTACTCCTGCACGGTTTAGATCTACAAGTGAGCATCCAGATCTTCCGTCATGAATGTTTTTACCTGCATCTTCTTCCATGTGAATGCGAGTGATTCCAATTGTTCGCTCAACATCGTCAAGTTTAATTGTAACTTGTCCTCGCTCGCATAGAGGTTCGTCGTATTGAGAAATTTGATAACCTTTAGGCAAGTCAGGGTAGAAATAATGTTTCCTTGCAAAATGTGATTCGTGACGAATTTCGCATTTTAAAGCCAGTCCTAACATCACGGCCGATTCAACTACAGCTTTATTTAGAACAGGCAAACTCCCTGGCATTCCCAAAGTCACAGGATCTATATATTCGTTAACGTCTCCGCCAAAACTTGCAGATGACTGTGCAAATATTTTTGAATTAGTAGCCAACTGTAAGTGGACTTCTAAGCCAATAACGGATTCAAATTCTGTTGTATCAAGTGTCATGTATATTTTATCTAAAAAATTATTCTACGAATTTTTTATGCCAATTAGTTGATTGTTCATATGCGTAAGCTAACTGAAGAAGCTTTGCTTCATCCCAAGCTTTACCAATTAACTGTAAACCTACAGGGAGCCCGTTTTTATCTGCACCGCATGGTAAACTTAAACCAGGAAGACCAGCTAAGTTTACAGGAATTGTAAAAGCATCCCCTAAGTACATCTGCAATGGATCTTGTCTTGATTTGTCACCAATTGGAAAAGGTCCAGTTGGAGTTGTTGGGCAAACAATTGCATCGCACTGACTGAATGCGTTGTTAAAATCTTGAATCATTAATGTTCTTACTTTTTGAGCTCTAGAATAAAACGCATCGTAATATCCAGAAGAAAGAACATATGTACCGATAATGATCCGCCTTTTTACTTCATCGCCAAATCCTTCAGAGCGACTTTGCGCATAAAGGTCTGATAGATTTTTTGTATCTTTGGCTCTGTGTCCAAAACGAATTCCATCATACCTTGCCAAATTAGAGGACGCTTCAGCTGGTGCAATAATATAATAAACAGATATAGCAGCTTCAGTGTGAGGTAATGATACCTCTACAGGAATAGCGCCAAGATTTTCTAATTGTTTTATAGCTGCTTTAACAGACCCTAATACATCTGCATCTATACCATCGACAAAATATTCTTTTGGGATACCAATTTTTAAACCTTTAATATCTTTTCCAATATGCTGCATGCATGAACCATCTTGGCGATTCATAGATGTTGAATCATTAGGATCAAAACCTGAAACTACATCCAACATAGTTGCAGCATCTTTTACGTTTTTACCAAACGGCCCTATCTGATCCAGTGAAGATGCGAACGCAATAACACCGTAGCGACTAACTCTACCGTAAGTTGGTTTAATTCCAACTAGATTACAAAAAGCTGCGGGTTGGCGAATCGATCCACCTGTATCACTTCCTAATGATGCAGCTACAGCGCGATAAGCTACGGCTGCCGCAGATCCTCCACTTGATCCTCCAGGCACATATGATGGATTCCAAGGATTTTTTACTGCACCAAATGCAGAATTTTCATTCGAGCCGCCCATAGCGAACTCATCCATGTTTAATTTACCTAATGATACTGCGCCTGCATCTAAAAGTTTTTTAGTTACGGTTGCATCGTATGGTGGAATAAAATTATCTAGAATTTTACTTCCACAAGTTGTTCTTATTCCTTTTGTTAGAACTACATCTTTAATTCCAACTGGAATTCCAAGAAGTGGTGCTGATTCGTTATTTGCAATTTTTTTATCAGCTAATGCTGCCTCTTGAAGAGCTTTTTCTTCGGTGAGAGTAATAAAACTATTAAGCTCGTTTGCCGCGTAGTTTGCTCGCTTAAGAAAATCTTTTGTTATTTCGACAGCCGAGAAATCTTTGGATGATAATCCTTTTCGTAAATCTTCGATGGAAAGTTTTGTAATATCGCTCATGGGTAAATAAAACTTCTAAAATGTTTGAATTAGTGTTCGGTGCTTTGCTCGATAATGATGGGCACGCGAATAAATCGCCCAGATCGATCAGGAGCATTCGAAAGCCCTTCTTCTATTGGCATAGATTGTTTGGCAACATCATCACGGAAAAAATTAGTTGCACCATGAACGTGACTTGTTGGTTTAACATTAGTTACATCAATCTTATTAAGATTATCCATGTACCCCAATATATTAGAGAGCTCTGAAGTATACTTCTTGAGCTGTTCAGGGGTTAAATTTAGAGCGGAAAGTTTAGCTATTTTGGCTACATCATCTTCGTTTAACATTAGGCTTAACAGAGTACCGCGAGTAGGGCTAAAAATAAAGCTTCTATGCTTATTTAACTTATTAAAATTACTGAATTTATTTGATTTTTTAAGTGAACTTTCATAGGCTTTTAGCCGCCTATTGAATTATGAAATCTACTTTGGCTATTAAGCTGCTTTTAGCATCCCTGTCGCACAGACTTCGAACTCCAATGTCTGTGGTAAGTAACGACTTACAATATTTTCACAAAAAAGACCCACAACTTGAAGCTGATAAAACTCTTAATTCCATCAACAATATGGCGCAAACTTTAAGCCAAGCTGAAAATTTAAGTAACATTTTTTCTGAAATAGTCGCAACTAAAAACTATAAAAAATTATTTGAGTTCGTATCCGAAACTTTAAGTCGCGACTATCAGTGGGACCTTGATTTGATTTCAGCAGAAAACATTAAGTTATCAATCAAAAATGAAAATTCATATTCGGCATCTAACATTTGTGGAATCGCTAGAATGTACTCTGATCTGTTTAAAAAAGAATCTATCGAGATCTTGTTAATTGATTCCGCTTGCGCAGATCTTAACATCACTCAAGAAGTAACTATTGATGAAAATTTTATTAAAATAAGTTTTACGCACTTTTGATTTTATAAGCTGTCATATTATATGAGCGATAACAAAATTTTATTAGTAGATGATGAAGCTGAAGCTTTACTAAGTTTATCCAGGGCTCTAAAAACATTTTTACCTGATATCGAAATTCAGGGTGCTGGAACTATAGATAAAGCACTTCAAATGCAGCAAGGAGCTAGGCCAAAATGTGCGGTTGTGGATCTTGAGTTAGTAAAAAGCGAAGGTCCAGGATCTGGCTTAAGACTTATAGAAAATTTACTCAACGCGGATCCGGATTTGCGAATTATTGTACTTACAGGGCATTCATCAATAGATTATGGAATCGAGTCTATTAAGCGAGGAGCATCGTCTTTTGTTGAAAAACCAGCAAACGTAGAATCTTTATCAGTATTGATTAACGATTGTGTGAGTAATTATAAAATCCGATCGGAGCTAAGAAAAAAAGCAAATGAAAATGAAAGCGTTGCTCTTGCTAGATTAGCTGGTAAAAGTGATGCAACCAAAAAACTGAAAGACGAGATTCTTTTTGCAGCATCAACAAATCAGTCAATCTTTCTGTCTGGTGAAAGCGGAGTTGGTAAAGGTTTATGTGCTTTATTGATTCACAATTTAAGTAGCAGAAAAAATAAAAAGTTTATTCGATATCAACCTGGATTTGTTTCGGGCGATCTTGTTAATAGCGATTTATTTGGGCACAAAAAGGGAAGTTTTACTGGTGCAGATAAAGATCGTGATGGATTACTTAAAGATGTTGATGGCGGAACTTTATTCTTAGATGAAATTGACGCACTGCCTGTTGAAACTCAAGTAATTCTTCTAGGCGTTTTGCAGGATAGAAAATTTAGAACTGTAGGTGGCAACGAAGATCTTCTTTGTAACTTTAGATTAATATCCGCTTCGAATGCGACCATGAGCCAAGCAATTTTAGATAATAAAGTCAGAAAAGACTTTTACTTTAGAATTGCACACCACACGATCACTATTCCGGCATTACGTGAACGAATTGTTGATATTCCACAGCTTGTGGAAGCGATTTTGCTTGGTGGGCAAGAAAGAAAAGATTATTCAGTTTTCGGAATATCACAATCAGCCTTATTGAAACTAAAAGACTATAGTTGGCCCGGTAATATTCGAGAACTTCAAGCTGTAATCGAAGGGGCTGCATACAGAGCTCAATTTGCATCAAGATTTCATATAGAAGATGCCGATATAAATTTATTAAATAATGGCGATAATCAATCCGATCCTGACGAAAACACGACTTTGGATAACTTTCATTCTAAAGTTTTAGCGTACAAGAAAAAATTAATTCGCGAAGCTTTAGCTCAAAGCGGTGGAAATCAAGTTCAAGCAGCAAAATTGCTAGGTTTAGACAGATCCTCAATGCGCAGAATTATTGCCGACGAGCTTTAAAAAATTTTTCCAACAATTCTTTGCATTGTTCTTCCATTACTCCTCTTATTACACGAGCATCGCAATAGTTATCTAAAACATTATAAATTGATCCAACAGCGCCTGTTCGTGGTTC
>JBILET010000278.1:0-3178 GCA_044351935.1 Bdellovibrionota bacterium | reverse complement strand
AGATGTGGGAAGGAATTTTTGAAAAAATATCACCATTTGCTATAGCTACTAAAGTACTACATTGATCCACCATTAAATTCGAAGATAGATCCACTGGCTAAAGTTGCATGTCGCGAACATAAAAAAACCACAGCAGAGGCGATTTCATTTGGCTGACCTAATCTTTCGATTGCAAGATGATGTTTAAAGTATTCTTTGATCTCTGGGGAATTATTTTTTACTAATTCAGCAAAGTATCTTCCTTCGTTATGAATTGGCCCGGGAGCAACCGCTGATAAAATAACATTATCTTTTGCTATATTACGAGAAGCTGATTTTACATAACCAGTTAAAGCACATTTCGCTGCCACATATGGTGTATATCCATGATATGTACTAGCCGATGCAGAAGAAATATGAACAATACGTCCCCAAGATTTTTTCTGCATAAATGGTATAAACTTGGAATTTATATCAATAGATATTCCTAAATTTAGTTTCCACACCTTCTCATAGGCACTAGATTCGCTCAGTGAATCGGTTACACCAAGTGAACCACCTAGATTATGTACGATAATTTCTGGAATTTTTTGTTCATCAATAACAAATTTACATAACGATTGTAACTGAGAGTCCTCCAAAAGATCTGCGCAAACATAAATATGCTTATTGGAACCTTCAGGTAGATCATTAATAAGCTCAGATAATTTATCTTTTGATCTAGCAACTGCAATAATCCTAGCTCCTTCACTTGCCAGTTGTCGCGCAATAGCTTGGCCTAGACCTTTACTTGCTCCGGTCACTAGCGCCCATTTGTCTTTGATTCCTAAATCCATTTGCTTAATATTATTTCATACTAATTATTGGTCGAACTGTATTACCGCATTCTAAATCATCTAAAGCTTGGTTAATTTGTTCAAGTTTGTAATTTTTTGATTGAAGCGGCTGGAGCGAAAACTTTTTATCTATCAAATATGATGAGTACTTAGGAAAATCACGGTCTGGAACACTGTCCCCACCCCAAGTACCTCTAATTTGTTTACCCATATTCAATTGCTTTGGATCTATAGTAAGTTTTTCATCAAAGTGCGCATTGCCAACTATTACAGCTATCCCACCTTGATTTCTAACTGACTCGACCGCACTTGTCATAACAATTGGTCTTCCTGTTGCTTCAATAGCAAGATCTACTCCTTGTTTTTTTATCTCTTTAATTTTTTCAACTATATCAGTCGTGGATTTAATTGTATGAGTAGCCCCCATACTTTTTGCTACTTCTAGTTTTGAATCATTAATATCAATAGCAATTATATTTTCAGCATTTGCAATTTTAGCAGCTGCAATTGCACAAAGACCAATTCCTCCAGCACCAAAAACAGCAATTGATTGTCCCGTTTGTGCATTACCTGTGTTAAATACCGATCCCATTCCAGTTGCGACGGCACAACCAATCATAGTGCCATCAATTAACTGTAATTGATCAGGTAAAAGCGTTAATCGATTTTCACTAACTACGCTATACTCACTAAAAGTAGTAACACCACCGGCATTAATATTACGGCCATCAGCTCCTGAATAGACAGTGCCAGGCACATCTAACCCATTACCTTTAATCCATGACATTACTACTTTATCACCTGGTTTAACTTTTGTTACTTCAGGCCCAATTTCTACTACAATTCCTGTTCCCTCATGACCCATGCAATGAGGACAATACGGGTCTTTGCCTTTATATCCTCGCGCCTCAAGAACCTGAGTGTGACATACACCGCTATAGTGAATTTCTACAATTACTTGCCCGGGTTTTAATACAGGCATCTGAATTTGCTCTATTTGAAGAGGCTTTCCTGTTTCGATAAGTAATGCAGCGTTAAATTTCATTTATATATTATTAACCTAAACTATTTTTAATATTTTTTATAATGTCATCTATAGACAATCCCCAGTGTTCAAAAGCATATTCTCTCTCGCCAGCAAGATGAAAAAATTCATCTGGAGTCCCGATTCTTAAAATTTTCGTATTACCTGAAGTAATATTATCATTTGACCACTCTAAAATTGCGCTTCCAAATCCACCTATCCTGGAATGTTCTTCGATAGTAACAACAAGTTTATGTTTGCTAAAAATACTTTTTAAAAGCTGATTATCCAAAGGTTTTACTGTTGGCATACTAATTAGTTCAGCTTGAATCCCATCATTACTTAACTGCTGTGCAACTAATTTTGCTTCATGAGTGATTGTACCTGTTGCTAAAATACATAGGTCACTGCCCGATGATATTGGGATACCTTTTCCTATTGGAACATTGACCTGAGAATCGTGCACATTTGGCTCACCTTTTTTCCCAAGGCGGATATATACAGGACCATTATGTTTAACTGCATTAGATAAAATACCCAATACTTCTAATGGATCTGCCGGACATAATACAGTCATATTTGGAAGAGCACGCAACATAGCGATATCTTCACAAGAATGATGCGTAGCACCAAGGGAGGCATAACCCATTCCCGAACCAACACCAACTATAACTACAGGAAAATTATGATAACAAAGATCAACTCTTATCTGTTCAATGGTTCTATAGGTGATAAACGGTGTAATAGTGTATGCCACAGGTCTCATCCCACTTGCAGCAAGCCCTGCGGCCATTGTGATCATGTTTGCTTCAGATACTCCACAGTTAAAAAATCTACCTGCAGCACCATCTTTAAATCCATCAAAAAGCCTATTTCCAATATCACCAGATAACAGAACTAATTCAGGAATCTGCTTTGCTAATTTGGTAACTTCTTTGGCAAATGCGTTTCTCATGATCCAAGAAGCTCCTTTTTAGCAGCTAGAACTTCTTCTTTAGTTGGTATTCTGTAATGCCAATTGTTGTCATCTTCCATAAATGAAACTCCTTTTCCTTTTATGGTGTGCGCTATTATGGCTTTAGGTTTTTCAGGGCTTTTTAAACTCAATGCATCAAATAATTCCTGATGATTATGGCCATCAACATCTATTGCATTCCAACCAAATGCTTGCCACTTTTGTGATAACGGCTCAAGTGATGTAACTTCGTTCGACCGACCAGTTGCTTGCCATTTATTATAATCTACTATTACAGTTAAATTTGATAATGATTGTTTCGGAGCATATAACGCAGCTTCCCAAACAGAACCTTCATTACACTCACCATCACTAAGCAAACAA
>JBILET010000276.1:0-3187 GCA_044351935.1 Bdellovibrionota bacterium | reverse complement strand
TAAATCTTGATTACTTCAATTACATGGAAGGCTTATCGATGACCAATGATAAGTTCGCTCAATTATTTGGTGGCCCAAGAAGAAAGTCTGAATCTACTCTTACTCAGCGCGAAATGGATTTAGCTGCATCGGTGCAAGTTGTCACCGAAGAGGCAATGCTTAGACAAGCAAGATATCTTCATAAGGAAACCGGATGTGAAAATCTTTGTATGGCTGGAGGAGTTGCACTTAACTGTGTTGGAAACGGAGAAATCTTAAGAAAAGGGCCATTTAAAAATATTTGGGTACAGCCAGCAAGTGGAGACGCAGGTGGAGCCCTTGGAGCTGCACTATGTTGCTGGTACGGATACCTAGAAAAACCTAGAAATGTTAATGGTAAAGATGATTTACAAAGTAACTCGTTATTAGGTCCAACTTACTCCGATAGCGAAATAATAGATGCACTATCATCTTATGGTGCAGTATTTGAACAAGTTGACGACGAGTCCTTGTTTAAAAAAACAGTTGCACTATTAGAACAAGATAAAGTTATCGGTTGGTTTCAGGGCAGAATGGAGTTTGGTCCAAGAGCCTTAGGTAATAGAAGTATAATTGGGGATGCTAGATCTACTTCGATGCAATCCAAAATGAATTTAAAAATTAAATTTAGAGAATCCTTTAGACCTTTTGCTCCAGCTGTCCTTCGTGAAGACGTCAGTAAGTACTTCGAAATGGATTCGGACTCTCCTTACATGTTGATGGTTGCACCGGTTGCTCAAAATTTAAGGAAGCCAATGACCCAAGAGCAAGAAAAACTTTTTGGTATTGATAAATTAAATGTCCCTAAATCTGATATTCCAGCGGTAACGCATGTTGATTATTCAGCAAGGATTCAAACAGTTTCAAAAGATAGTCATCCAAGATTTCATAAATTAATCAGTGAGTTTAAAAATAAAACAGGATGTTCTGTAGTCGTTAACACATCTTTTAACGTTAGAGGTGAACCTATTGTTTGTGATCCAGCTGATGCATATAGATGTTTTATGAGAACTGAGATGGATGCTCTGATAGTTAATAACTTTATTATGCTTAAAGAAAATCAGCCGCAATTTAACGATAAAGAAGATTGGCGAAATACTTTTGAATTAGATTAGTTTCATATATTTATTTGGTGTAAAAATGATCGAACTTAAAAAAAATCTTAATTTGGATGATATATGGGTTGGTAAAAGTGTTAAGAAGCACGTTTGTCAGTTTGGTTTATTGATTGGAATCATCTGTCTTCTAATTGGAGCATTAAAATTATATTTCGGTTTTAAAGTTGTTATTGCAGGGATTTGGATCTCGTTAGGCAGCCTACTGATTCTACTAGGGTATACTGCGCCAGCCTTACTAAAGCCTGTGTGGTACTACTGGATGAAATTTGCGCTTGCCCTGGGTCTTTTAATGACTTCAATTCTTGTTGGATTAGCCTGGTTTACAATGTTTGTCCCGGTCGGATTGTTATTTAAGCTAATTGGCAAAAAAACCATTGATGTTTCTATCAAAAAAGAAGTTGATACCTATTGGGAGCCTAGGGATAAAAAGCTCAGTAATTTCAAGTTATTAGAGCGGCAATTTTGAGTTAAATCAACTATAGTTCTTTGATTTTTTTGACGACAGATACTAGTAGCTTCGGTTAGAAGTTAGTTAAGTATCATGTTACCTGCTAAAAAGAAAAAACCATCATTGTGGAGAGGCTTTATAAGCTTTGGCCATCGCCATGATAGCTCGACATCTGGTCGCAGTAGCGGTGTGCCGGATTGCATTTTTGATGACCGAAAAGCTCATGAAAGAGTTTTGGCGGATATTAGTAAACCAAACGTAAAACGAAGAAGGGCTTTTACAGGATTGATTAGAATATCTGATGCAGGTATGCCCAAAAATAATACAGGCGTATCCTCTGGAATGAAGTTGGGAATCGTTGCGTTTATTCTTATAGATCTTCTTTTAGTTATATTTTTTCTAAAATCGTTTTGGTTAGCAGAGTCGTAAATTGTTCTCTGCTAATTTCTACTGCTCCAATTGATTCTGTAACTGGATTGATTACTTGGCAGTCGATCCAATTAATTCCATCACTTTTTAGCTGTTCTATACATTTTATCAAAGCAAATTTTGATGCATTTGGTTCTAAGTAGAACATAGACTCTGCGCTAAAATAGTTACCTATCCGCACACCATACAGTCCTCCGACAAGAGTAGTTTTGTTATAAGTACCAAAACATTTAGCGAATCCTGCATCAAAAAGTTGACAATAACCTTGAACCATTTGATTAGTAATCCATGTACCTTTTTGTTTTTTTCTGTTCTTAGAATTTCTGCATCCTGTAATGATTGATTTAAAATCACGATCCTCTTCAATCGAGAAATTAACTGTCTGTAGGGCTCTTTTTAATGATCTATTGATTCTTAGGTTATCTAAAAAAAGAACTGCTCTTTTTGGAGGGGCAAACCACGCAACCGAATCCTCTGACCAGGGCCATGGAAAGATTCCCTTGCAGTAAGCATCTAAAAGGTCCTCTACAGTGAAAGTAGAGCTAACGCCTATAAGACCATCCTCGTCTGCAGTTTCAACTGGGGGAAAAATAAGCTTAGACATCGCCAATAAAAGTAAAAACAGTTAAAGTAATCTTAGATGCCAAAGTCAGATTCAAGTACAGATTCTAACGTTGTAACCGAAGAGCGCGTAAAGGTAAAAATACCTAAATCTTTCAAGGTAGTAATTCTTAACGACGATTATACACCAATGGACTTTGTTGTATCGATATTAGAACAGATATTTAGACTTTCCCCTGCGGAAGCTGTAAAAATTATGTTAGAAGTTCATAACAAAGGGGCTGGAGTATGCGGCGTTTATACCAAGCAAATAGCCGAGGCTAAAGTTGAGCAAGTGCATTCTCGCGCCCAGGAATATGGCTACCCACTAAAATGTAATATGGAGGAGGTCTAACATGTTTAACTCCGAACTACATTATCTTCTTGAAGCGGCATTTAAAGAAGCTACTACAAGGAAGCACCTGTACTTTTGTGTTGAGCATATTCTGTACGCTTTATTATTCGATCCAGAGTGCGCCAAGATTATTAAACAGTCAGGCGGTTCTGTTGAAAAACTAAAAAATAAATTAGTTGAGTATTTTGATACGCAAGTTGAAAAAGATAATTCTAATAA
>JBILET010000277.1:0-3187 GCA_044351935.1 Bdellovibrionota bacterium | reverse complement strand
TATAAGAACTTTGAGTTATTTGCGTTGTCACTGACAGTAAAAGAGTAGATATGCTGTTATCAGCCTCGGCATTTTGAGTGGTATAGTCGTCCTCAATACTAGTTATGCTCTGTAAAATTGCATTGATAAATTTTACTTGCAGAGATTTTTCAAATGAACACACTAATGGCATTATCTGTTCTGGTATTTCGCCAGTGCTTAAAGCTTGCTCTAGTTCTGATTTTTTTTGTGTTACATCACTAAGTTGTTCGAGTAGGTTATCTCTTAGTTCAACAATATTTATTAAATCTTTAATTTGTTGCGATATGTTACTTCTAAAAGTTTCTGCATCAACTCTAAGTTTGTTTAAGAAATCTGCTCTAATTTGTTTGACATGATCCAAATAACACGCATCCAGAACATCGCTGGCCGTTTGTGCGGGATGAAGAAGAGTCTGTACTGCAGCGGCAACACTAGACGGTTGATAAGTCATAATTTGCAGATAAATTATAGGTTAAATCAATAGGTTACCAGCTGGACAAGCCCTAATCAAAAATTGTTTTAGGATATCTAACTTATTGATTACTAACTAGAAAACCACGGCCTACTCTTGTGTAGTAAGTTCTTGTTACTTTTTCGCGGGTTTTTAAATCAAGCTGTTTAATTGGCTCTAGTGATTGGAACTTAGACCTTAGTCGCTCATCAGATAAATCATTTTCATTCTTAGCGACCATAAGAATTGTTCTTCCTTTATATGATTGCGGGTTACTCCAGATGCTCCACATAAGTGCATATTCATCTATTATGTTGCGGCTTGCGAAATCAAATCCAGTCCAATTTTTATTATTGCGATTTAGGCTTTGAGCATAAAAAGACAAGTTAGATGTAATAAAATGTTTGTCCATCCCAGCTATCACCGGTGGTTGCCCATCTACAACTGTCATGTTGTTTGCTTGTGCTATGACTGCTTCGGACATAGCTTTCCATCCCAATATTCTATGCAGGGATTGACCATATGGTATAAGAGGCAATCCAAAAGATAGATACTGAAAAGTAACACAGATAATAATAACAAATGTGGATGCAACTATGACTGTTGCTTTTTTATAAACTTCTGATGCTTTGGTATGTAACCAATAACCTACCCACGGAATAATTGATAAAAATGCAGGGCCCGTCCAATTTAGTTTTGTTTCGTGACGAAGACTGTATAGGATAAACACCGAGGCTGGCAAAATAAAAAATATAAAACAAAATAAAAACTTAACGTTCATTTTATTTTGTTCGTTATCTTCGTTTATTGATTGGCTTTTTCGAAGATATGGAAGTAACTTAAAAATAATAAGCAAAGTAGTTGGCAAATATAGAATTGCCATGTCTATCAATAACCCATGCAAATAAAATTTACTTATTGCCTGCGAAACTCTTCCTGATGATTGAAAAGCAAAACTTGCCCAGTCATTTAACATGTTCCAGATTATTACAGGCGAAAATAATCCAATTGCTATTAACAATGAAATATAAGGCTCTTTTCTTTTAAACCAATGTCTATTTTTTGGATCAACAAGACAAAATACTATTGTAGGTATTGCTAATAGTACTATTGAATATTTTGATAACATTCCCAAACCAACCCAGAATGCTGCCCAATACCACCTACTAGGTATGCCTTCTATTAGTACAAGATACAAATTATAAACTGCTAAAATCCAAGCAAATGCTAGTACAGTATCAGGCGAAGTAAATAGACCTACGCCACAAAGATACGGGGCAAGTAAACAAATACCGAAAGTAGTTGTAATGCCCTCGTTACCAAATAATTTCTTATGAAAAAGTGTTACGGCAAGGACAGTCAAAAGAGCAATAATAAATGCTACTATACGGACTCCGAACTCATGCACCCCAAAAATTGATGTACCTAGCCCAATAATCCATCCAACCATTGGTGGATGATCTATATATCCCATCGACGGATGTGTTGCGTAATTCCAGTAATATCCTTCTTCAGGCAAAAGCTCAATTGAGCATAAGTGTAAAAATTTAACGCACAGTAAACTTACACCTAAAAATAAAAATTTTTCAGAAAAACTAAACTGTTTGTGTATTAGTAGGCCTATGGCAACAGTTGCTGCCATGGCAGGTAAAAAACTAAAAATTGGATGCGCTGTAAATAAAGGTGCTGTTATATTTATCAATGCACCACGAATAGCGATAATTAAAAAAGCAAGAACTGCTAACTCAAACAGCCGACTGCGGTTACCAAACAAAGTACTTAATGACTGGCGGATATAAATAACTTTATAAGCAACTAAACATCCGATCCCCAATATTAGTGAAGTTACCTGTACTACAGGTGGATACATCCCAAAGGATGTTAGCAAGAAGAAAATTAGAAAATCGGAAACAGAAGCTACTATCATTAGTAGCTATGTTATAACTGTTTATTGCGTTTCAGGAAACTTTGAACTGTTTTAAGCCTAGAAGTGGGCGCAATCGCGGGCTCTTGCTCCGAGAATTTGTCGGAATGCTCAAGGTTCCAGACACTAGCTTCTCGGAAAGCATGGTATGTCCAGTCCCACTTATACTTTTCAAAGATTTTTAACACGTCTTTTAGGTACCTAGCCCCACTCCCATTTGGAGCCCACCTAGCAACACTAAACTCACCAATATAAACCCTAATTTTATTTCTTCGCTGAAAGGAAATAATTGGTTTAAGTTGTTTTTCAAGGGCTTTGTAATTCCACTTTTTGTCGGGATATTTAACATTGAGTGGATATTTATCTATACCTTGATGAATAAATTTAAATGGCTCATAAAAATGTATTGTATACATTACATCTTTGATTTTTAGCTTTCGCATTTTAGAGATACGAGTTGTTTTGCCGTATATTGGGGTCATGAAAATTGGTTTAGCTGATCTAGCTCGGATTATTTTAGCGGCCGCTTCTGCTAGATTATTCCAATCTTTTAATGGAGCTTTGGGGCGAGTTGATTCAGCAGGTTCATTTAAAAGATCAAATGCAACTATCCTTGAATCACTGCCGTATTTATCAGCTAAAGTGGTCCAAGCATCAAGATAAGTCTGCTGCGCCCAAGATTCGGTAAATAAACGATGCGTTGATTTGCTGTCTCGTCTAGAAAATCCACCGGGGGGGCTATAAAGATTTAAAATGACTTTAATGCCCGTGGTTTCATATAGAGCCAATTG
>JBILET010000275.1:0-3191 GCA_044351935.1 Bdellovibrionota bacterium | reverse complement strand
AAAAATTATACCAGGCAACTGCAACGATTTTTTGAGTGCGCAAATTAAAAAGAAGACACCAACTCCGAATTCTAGGCCACCATAAACTGCTATATATTCGGCAAATCCTTGTTTTGATGGCAAATTAAACCCGACAGCTTGTGCGGTCCAATCTGGCATGATTGCACACCAAGTTCCAAAAACTAGATATAAAAATGCATTTAAATACAGATAAATTTGAGTTGCCATAAGCTTACAATATTCCCAATTAGACAAGGGTAGTTTAAACTAGTCAAATAAGTTTTAACCACTATGTTATATAAAATCCCTATAAAAACTGAGCACGAAATCCAATTAATGAGGCAAGCTTGTCGCCTTACTGCTCAGATCCTAGAAGATCTTAAACAAGTTGTTGTCCCCGGCATTAGCACCGAAGATATAGATAAATACGTTCACAGAAGAATTACTGAAGCTGGAGGGATACCAGCTACTTTAAATTATAAGGGATATCCAAAGTCATGCTGTACTTCTGTGAATGAAGTCATTTGTCATGGAATTCCAAGTCCATATGTAATTTTGAAAGAAGGCGACATTATCAATGTCGATGTCACTTCTATACTTAACGGTTTTCATGGCGATGCAAGTTGCATGTATTTTGTAGGAGGACGTCAGGCTTGTAGCCCTTTGGCTCAAGATTTAGTTGATGTCACAAAAGCGTGTCTTGAGGTAGGAATTGCTCAAGTTAAACCTGGTGGAAGAATCGGCGACATTGGAGCAGCAATACAAGAATATATTAAGCAAACAAAGAAAAATTACGGAATCGTACGTGAGTACACTGGGCATGGTTTGGGCCGAGAATTTCACGAGCCTCCTCAAGTGATTCATGTTGGTAAACGAGGAGTAGGCGACAAGATGTTACCTGGAATGACTTTTACCATAGAGCCCATGATTAATGCTGGTACTCATAAAACAATTTTGTCTCAGTTGGATGGATGGACTGTCAAAACTGCAGATAATAAATTATCAGCGCAGTGGGAGCATACAGTATTAGTTACTCAAGATGGAGTGGAAATTCTTACTCAAGTTTAGCTAAGTTTATAGGATGAATTGCTCGTGCGATTTGTCTTGAAGGTGCCCAATCGAATCCAAAGCAAGTGCTTCATTCCCTAAGAACATATATCTAAATTCTACCGAAGTAGGAGGTGGCATATATTCACCAATATAATCACCCGTAAATTCGTCAAATTCTGAATATGAACGTGTTGGTCCATTGACTGTAGAATAGTAGCTTACTGAAGATGTTCCCCCAAACAGGGACTGTAAGGACGGAGTAGATTCAACAAACTTATGAAATTTATTACCTGGTAATACTGCGGTTGTATTCGTTTCTATAAAACACACTTTGCGACCTTTTGCCGCTGTTATAATTTCTTCGATAAATTCTCCAAGTGATTCAGCATCTAGTGAGGTAGAAGCGAATAAATAAGATGCTGTAATAAGCACAGAAGCATTTGGTGTATAGTCTTGAATCATTTTATATAGATAATTGCGAGCTTCTTTTGAATCCCAATCATGAGATTTAATAAAAGTATCCTTAACTCTTCTGCCAGAGTAGGTTCGGATTTCGTCTCCTAATAGAAACATCTCATCTGCTCTATCAAAACCTATGCAAGTGCAAGGTAATCCATCTTGATATTGTTTAAACGTATCCATCAAAGCAAATGCTGAAGTCCAAGGACCAGATCCTAGATCAATTAAAAGAGGTGCTTTGCCGTTAAAAAAATGATCATAAAGAAAATTCTTGCATCCTCCCATCACTTGTCGCATTTCAAAATAATGTCTACGCATATAAAAATATGCGTAAAGATATGCTTTGCCTTTTGGGGATAGTCCTTCTCCGTGACCAGGATGCCAACTGGTTGTAAAATCTGCTCTGCCATGTTTGAGGCAATCGTTTCGAATTAGGTCAGAAGAGTAACCAAAAAAAGTGCCGTTTAGAAGATTGCATTCTTTGAATTGTCGCAAAAAATTTAATACAGCTTTTTCAAATCCAGTTGCAAGTATTGGCCCAGGTAATAATACTCCAACTTTTTCAAATTCAGCTGGGCTATCAAATAAAGGAATACAGCGTTCTGGTACTTTAGGAATTAGCGCTTCAATGCGGGCAAGTTGTTGTTCTAAGGCAGGATTTTGATACAACACAGATAAGATTTAAAAAATAACTTTGACTGCTGTGTTATACCTCTGAGATAAATGGTAATCAAAATAATTTAGATATCAGAGTATTTTTGATAGGTTATACTCCGAAAAAGAGCCGCATTTAAGGCAGGGGCTATTAAAGATCTAGAATGGTGTTTAGGTTTTTACCTAACTTCGATACTACGGCTTTTGCAATTTTCTTATGAGTAGTTTCTATCGAATCTGAAGCAGATATTGATATTAACGAAAAATCTTCGCACAATTTTTTTAAAACTTTTTTTTGTCGAGATTGGTATTCGATAAAACCTTCATATAACTCATCACGAACAACGCAATCTTGTCCTGAATCCCAAAATCCTAGAGTGCCTTGTTGCGAAAAAGATCTTTGCGCAAGTTCTTCTGGTTCGGCTTTTAGAAGTATCCCAACTGAAAGTATATCAGCAAATTTAAAAACTGATTTTAACCATTTTGCGCTTACCCCGCGGACTATATTTTGGCTAATTACCGAGTAGTGCAATCTGTCGGCGACAACAATAAACCCAGCTTTTAGGGCAGGTTTAATTTTCTTTTCTACTTGGTCAGCGATTTCAGTTGCGTGGAATAAGGATACAGTATGTGGTCTAAGTGGATGGACTTTTTTTATTTCTTCTAAATCATTGCCAATGTAATCAGAAGCTCCTAGTCCAACACGAAGAGTAGGGTGTCCTGCTCTTTGAAATGCTTCGACTAATAGTGCGCTTTGAGTTGAACAACCGACATTTTCTGGTCCATCAATAATTATCAACTTGCCTGCAGTTGATTGTTGATTAGATTTTTTATCAGATGATTTAATTTTAGATTTAGTTTTCATATAAAATGTGACTATTAAGATGATTTTTTCTTTTTAAACTCAGAGAGTTTTATTCGTTTTAAGATTGCTGACCTAAGATCTTCTTGTTGACGTTTTGGGGGAAGATTAGAGTCAATAACAGTAAAGTTAAACTCAGAGGTAAGTTTATTGTATTCCTTAAAAA
>JBILET010000274.1:0-3198 GCA_044351935.1 Bdellovibrionota bacterium | reverse complement strand
AAAGAACATCGTCCCCATTAAATTTAACAAATAGTATTTCAATGTCGATAACAATATACGTAGTCCGTCACGGAGAAACCGATTGGAATAAAATTGGTCGCTTTCAAGGCTCAACAGATATAGAACTTAACGAAACGGGTATTGCTCAAGCACAAACTGCAAAAGAAAAATTGGCATCCATAGATTTTTCAAAATGTATAGTAAGTGATTTAAAACGAGCGCAACTTACAGCAAAAATAATTTGTGAAGAGCGCACAAAAATCATAACAGACTCAAGAATCCGAGAATTATTTTGCGGAGACTGGGAAGGTAAAACAAACGAAGAAATCAAACAATCTGGTGACGATATAGAAAAATACTTCACCGATCCTCTTAACCATCCACCAAGAAACGGTGAAACAATTCAACAACTATTCGTTCGAGCCACAAGCGTCCTAAATGAACTTCTTGCAGACACAACACTAAAAGAAAAAAATGTCCTACTAGTTTCACACGGAGGAACAATCAGAACCATCCTCTCATGGGTAGTTCAAAACTCCCCAAATTCATACCAAAACTTCTTCGTAGAAAACTGCGGCATAGCAAAAATCCTAATAGAAACCTCCGGCAGAAGAAGAATCCTAAAACTAAACTCATAAATGTTATTAGTAGTAAGGCTGCAGTTCTTAATCAACCATAAAGCGCGAAGCGCAAATTCAAATTGGGGTGAAGCTCGCGACCAGCGAGCGGGAGGGGCGCAAGCCCCTGCGCCAAAGCGCGGAGCGGGAGACATCAGGTGAAGCTCGCGACCAGCGAGCGGGAGGGGCGCAAGCCCCTGCGCCGGAGCGCGGAGCGCGAAAAATTGAGCCGAGATGGATTCGAACCATCGACCAACTGGTTAAAAGCCAGATGCTCTACCGACTGAGCTATCGGCCCATTTAAGGGTTACTCCAAAAAAATTAGGAAATAGTTTTAGAGAACGGGAATTATAAAGATATCAAGGGTTAAGTCAATATCTGGGGCTAAATCAACGCAATATATAGCTTAAACGTTGAATCTAAAATGAACTAAATCGCCATCTTTTACGACGTATTCTTTACCTTCAACGCGCATTTTACCGGCTTCTTTTGCCTTAACTTCACCGCCACACGAAACGTAATCATCGTATCCAATAACTTCAGCGCGAATAAATCCGTGCTCAAAATCACTATGAATTTTACCAGCAGCTTGCGGAGCTTTAGTACCAACTTCGGCAGTCCAGGCGTGACACTCTTTTGGTCCAACGGTGAAGAAAGTAAGAAGATCTAAAGTTTTATATCCAGCAAGAATTAATCTATCCAATCCACTTTGGGTTTGCCCAAGATCTTTTAGAAACTCGGTGCGCTCTTCAGCGGAAAGTTCTGCAAGTTCTGATTCCACTTTACCCGAGATAACAACAATAGATGCTCCTACTTTGTTAGCATAAGTATAAACAATATCTAACGGCGTAGTCCCATTTAAAGTTGGAGTAGCACCAAGCTCATCTTCTGCAACGTTTGCTACGAACAAAACAGGCTTGCTAGTAAGAAGCATATTTAAAATAGGTTTAGCTTCATCAGCTTGTGTACCTTCAAATTTAACATCCCGAGCAGGTTTGCCTTTTGCAAGAACTGGCTCGAGCATAAGTAGCACATCAAGTTTGCTTTTAGCGTCTTTATCGTTGCCTTTTGCAGCTTTTTCGAATTTTTGGATCTGTTTTTGTACGACTTCATAGTCAGACAGTACAAGTTCGGTTTCGATGGTATCGATGTCTCGAAGTGGATCTACATTTCCGTCAACGTGAATAATATTGTCATCATTAAAACATCTAACAACATGAGCTACTGCATCAACGGATCTAATATGACCCAAGAATTGATTTCCAAGACCTTCACCTTTTGAAGCGCCGCGAATCAAACCAGCTATATCAACAAAAGTAATTTGAGTTGGAACAATTTTTTCCGACTTGGCAATTGAAGCAAGAATCTGAAGTCGTGGATCGGGGACAGGAACTGCACCAGTATTTGGCTCGATAGTACAGAAAGGAAAATTTGCACTAGCAGCTTTCGCAGATGTAAGAGCATTAAAGATAGTTGATTTGCCTACGTTTGGTAGACCGATAATTCCACAAGTAAATCCCATAAGGTTAAGCAGTATAGACGCTTTGTCTTCTTCAATCCAGCTTACGTAAATATTTCGCACTAGGCTGTTGAAACTCAACTATTCGTGTCAAAATATCTAGTTATTATGAATCAAAAACGACAAAGCATTACAGTCGCATACGGTGATGGAATTGGCCCCGAGATTATGCAAGCTTGCATTAAAATCTTAGATGCAACAGGAGCAAATTTAGAGTACGAAACCATAGAAATAGGTCAAAAAGTTTACTCCCGAAATGTTTCCTCTGGTATTGAACCATCATCTTGGGAGAGCCTGAGAAAAACAAAAATTTTCTTAAAAGCTCCGATTACTACTCCTCAAGGTGGAGGGTTTAAAAGTTTAAACGTAACAGTTAGAAAGACTTTAGGGCTTTACGCAAACATAAGACCTTGTGTCTCGTATCATCCAGCTGTGCCAAGTAATCATCCCTCAATGGACATAGTTATTGTTCGTGAAAACGAAGAAGATCTGTATGCTGGGATTGAGCATCGTCAATCGCAAGATGTTGTTCAATGTTTAAAATTAATTTCGCGCCCCGGATGTGAAAAAATTATTCGATATGCATTTGAATATGCAGTAAGGCATGGGCGTAAAAAAGTTTCGTGTTTTTCGAAAGACAACATCATGAAACTAACCGACGGTTTATTTCATAGAGTTTTTGACGAGATAGCTGCCGAATATCCAACAATTCAAAACGATCATTATATAATTGATATTGGAGCAGCACGCATAGCTTCACATCCTGAAAAGTTTGATGTGATAGTAACTTTAAATTTGTATGGTGATATTATTTCAGACGTCGCTGCAGAAGTTACAGGTAGTGTTGGTTTGGCAGGATCCGCCAACATCGGAGACAATATTGCAATGTTTGAAGCCATCCACGGCTCTGCGCCTGATATCGCGGGTAAAGGAATTGCAAATCCAACAGGACTTCTGCAAGGAGCAGTTATGATGCTTGTTCATATGGGCAAAAATAATATTGCTACAACTTTACAGAATGCGATTCTAAAAACTCTTGAAGATGGAGTTCATACTGCGGAT
>JBILET010000273.1:0-3199 GCA_044351935.1 Bdellovibrionota bacterium | reverse complement strand
GGACCTATCTACCTGATAATATTGAGTTATTTTTTGAATAACTGTTCTATTTGTGATTGTTTTATGCGGTTTGGGGATATGATTAGTGGTCGATAAGTATTCTTATCGAGTTATCGCAGCTAAAAAATTTGTAATTTTTAGATTGGCTTGCAGATGTAGTTGCTGCGCAACAACAGGGCTTAATACTACTTCTGTGCTTTCAGTTAATTCTTTTAATACAAACCAAGCTATGTCACAAAAGAATACTCTTGATGGGATGTTTTGCGGGTAACAAAAATTTAAAAACTCAATTTTCTGTTTTTCGATTTTATATTCACATACACCGATAATTTTACTGTTCTCTAGAACAATAAAACTATTATTACCTGTATCTAGTATTATTGAACCAATAAACCGATGTAGTCCTTCATATACATACTTCTCGGTTAAGAATGCTCTAGCATTTGTTAGCTCTTGTTCGGATGAAAGCTTTTTAACTAAATATTTATCTTTACCGGGGATTAATTCGCTCGGTAATGGGCAAACTAAACACTTAACTAATAAATCATAAAGCTTATCAACTTTTTGTTGAGATATGTTTTTTACGAGGTCTTCAAAATAATTATGCGATATCTTGATAACTTGCTCAGCTAATTTTAATCCTTTGGGAGTAAGAGTCACACTTATAAAACGCTTATCATCTTCAAGTGTTTGTCTAAGTATCAACGAGTCAGACTGAAGTTTATTTAATATTTGTGATACTTCGCTTGCAGGATAAGAAAGCGAAAATGACAGGTCTTTTAATGAGATCTGGCCGCCTGATTGATATGCCAACCAAATTACTTGCAGATATTGCGAGGAAAAACCTGTTTCAAAAACACTTCCTCCGATAATACCCATAACTTTACCAAGTCTACGGATCGCTACTAACAGCGGTTCCATGTTAGGCATATTAGGGGCTACGGCAGCGTGCAGCAGATCGGATAACTCATTAAGTATCGAAGTTAAATCGGTTCGCTGTTCTTCGTTTAATGGATAGGAACAACTTAATACTTCCTTATTTCGAACTTCAATATCTTTTTGTAATAAAAGTAATCCCTTGCTTGTTGTAGTCGAGATCTTGGTTCTTTTATCTGTTTTACATTGAGTATTTTTTATTAATCCTTTCTTTTTAAGTGATGATAAAGTACGCGAAACCGTACTTTTATCACTGAATAATTTATCCGATAAATCTTTTGATATTAAAGTTTGATTATGATCAAGCTCTGCAAGAAAGTGGCTCTCAGCTGTAGATAGCGGAGAATCAAAATGATTTAAAAGGGCAATCAATCTTCTATTGAACTGTAAAAATAACGAGAAAAACTCGAACGGTCTAAGATCCGAAATTCCTGTTTCTGATTCGCGCTGGGATGGCTGTGCCATGACTACTAATATACTCGTCTAAAACAAACAAAGTCTACAGGATATAACAGCTAAAATTTGGATCTGACACAATTTCAAATAACATCAATAACACTATTATATGACTGTTACACTTAGCGAAAATCCCTATTCGAACATTGATTTGTATGACAAATCTTTTCCATATACGACTCAGTTGGTTCGAGAGTCAGATCAAAAATTCATACAACAATTAACTAAATTTGCGATGATAAATGTTATAGAGTCAGGTAAAAAATTATCTAAACCAAAGCCCGAAGTTGAAAAATTTAACGGTGTCGACCTACCACAGCCACCTTGTGTAATTAGGAGCAATCAAATCGAGTTAAATCCCTACTCTGATCATCCTGGGTGTAGGGTTCAAGTTGCTGCAGTAGAAGCTGCAGAAAAAGTGTTATGCAACGGAGCCGTCACAGACAGGTTTATTATAATTCATGGTTTGGCTCCTGATATCCCGGCTGACTGTTATCCTAATCGCAAAAGTAGCGACCCTACTTTTTATCTTGTTGATAAATACGCAATGGAAAATGGGCGTGATTGTTGTTTAGTACAGTTTTGGGTGGATATAGCTAATCAGTGTTATGTACCAATTGCATTTCAACATAAGTTAGGGCAAGGGCACAGTATTGTCAGTGAGCTTAATTGCCCTTCGTAGCAATCCAATAATTTCATCTTCGGGATCCCGGTCAAAAAGATTACCTTTTCTTTCGATAAGATCATCTCTTTCAAGCGTAGCCAATACTTCGTGTAATAGAGCTTTTTGCTGCGCTGTATGCGTCTTACAGAAAATAATAACTAATTCTTTACCCTCATCTGTAAGAGTTTCGTAAGATGATTTAAATTTCAGAGATTTACCATCTTGATCTGATAGAACTTGATATCCTAATCGTTTATGCGCATCCAATGCCGCATTCCCTTCGAAACACCAATCGACCACTAATTCTTTGCCGCTTATAATTTGTTTAGCAATCATAATTGCGTGCGTAAAGTTATAATGTCCTGTTGGTAACTCAATTTGATCACCATTAGCACGTTGCATAATAACTGTGCCGCCAAAACCTATTTGTTCTCGTTTTAAATTTTTCAATTCTTTGGGAAACTGATTTTCATGATCTAAGTAATGCTTGTAAAAATCCATCGTTAGCTGACTAATGCAAAACGAATGAAACCCGATAACTTCACCATCCATCGTTAATGCAAGCAACCGAGCTAAAGGATTTTTCATGAAATGAAAAACTTCTTCCTCGCTTTCAGAGCCGCCCATCCCCATAGCTGGTTGTCCAGTGGCGATAGCTCTTTGGATATCCTCAGGAGTTTGAGTATTTATTCTTTGTAACAAAGAAAGCACGCCACATAAACCAGTTCGATTAACAACTTGTAGACCTGTTAGAAACTCAAGTTCCAACTTAATTGGATCAGATATTGTGCGATGTAACTTATCATCATGCATAAAAAACAACTGCGAGTTTAATTATATAGCACTCCGTATAAATAGATATTCAACAATCCTGACTAAAAGTGACTTTAGCCGGTGCCAAAAGCACAAAAAGCAGCGGTAATTGCAATTGTGATAATCGTTAAAAACGAACCAACCCTAATAAAATCAATAGTTTTGTACCCCCCAGGAGCCACAATAAGTAAATGTGCCCTATGTCCCAGAGGAGTTAAAAATCCAAATGATGCCCCCACGGCGACAGCCATTACTAGAGGCTGAACAGATATTCCTTGCGACTCGGCAAGCGATATTGCCACCGGTGATAAAGCAACTACTGCAATTGTA
>JBILET010000272.1:0-3232 GCA_044351935.1 Bdellovibrionota bacterium | reverse complement strand
CAAACGGATTGCCTCTTCTCCGTTTTCAACAAGTGTTGTTTCGTATCCAGCGCTCTCGAGGATTTTATTAATTAACAGTTGATTTACTTTGTTATCTTCTGCTACCAAAATTCGCACCGGTCTCTTATCGCTAGATAAGTTAGACTGACTTTGGTTCATTTCATCATCTTTTAGTTGATCTGCTTCTGTCAAAGGCACACAAACTCGTATCATTGTACCGACTCGTGGGCGCGATCTTAATTCGATATTACCATTCATTAAATTTAACAATTTAGATACTATGCTTAATCCTAGGCCAGTACCTCCGAATGTTCGAGACACACCAGAATCAGCTTGCATGAAAGGTTCAAATATTAACTTTTGTTTTTCAGGTGGAATTCCTATACCTGTGTCAAAAACATATAATATTAGTTTCTTGTGATCGTTAATGACTTCTTGCCTAACGGCAACCCAGACCAACCCATCTGGCAATGTAAATTTGAGTGAATTACCAACTAAATTAGTTAAAATTTGAAGCAATCTGGCAGCGTCTCCTAAAATATAATTTGGAATCGTACTATCGATCTCGCAGAAGAAATCAACTTTTCGACGTGCAAACTGGGACCTAAATGTAAATTCTAATGCACCAATTACTTCTTTAAGGGAAAATGGCTCATTAGTAACAGTCATTCCTCCAGATTCTACTTTTGAGTAATCCAAAACATCATTAACAACAGAAAGTAATGTCTTACCTGATGCTACTATGCAGTCAACAAATTCTTTTTGTTCAGGATCTAGTTTAGTCTCTAACAGTAATTCTGCCATTCCGATTACACCGTTCATTGGTGTGCGAATTTCGTGACTTATATTGGCAACAAAACTAGACTTTAAATTGGAAAGAGCCTCGGCATCTTCTTTGGCTTTAGCTAAGGATTTTTCCAACTCTTTCTGAGCAGTAATATCATGTATTATTCCGACTAAAATTGACTGATCGCCAAACGATAAGCAACTTTTTTTAGTTACTAAACAATGTGTAACCCCATTAGCATCTGTAAGTTCCTCTTCGTTTTCTATTATTTTGTTTGAATTAAAAACTTCCTCATCTTTTTCCCAAAATAGATCTGCTTGATCTTTGGGGAATAAGTCATAATCTGACTTACCCAGAAGCTCGCTTTCTGATTTACCAATTAACTTACATGCAGCAGGATTTAAAAGAATCCATCTATGTTGTCGATCTTTGACAAAAACAGGGCTTGGTATTGCATTTAATACCTGAAGAATTAAGTCTGATTCAGCTCTTTGTGATGGCATCCCGATGATCCAGTTACTATATTTAGTCGACTGAACACGGCGAAAACTAAACTTTTAGAAAGATATTTATTAGCAAATCAATGGTTTATTATCGACATCTAGTTCGTCGTAAGAATTATTACCATTTAGCAAATCCAATATTTCCTTAGCATCATTACGAATCATTTCGAGTAAACCGTTAATAATTGAAATTTTTTGTGCTACTTCTATCCACTGAGCATTATCAATTAACAATTGAAGCTCTGTAGCTAGTTTTTTCTGTTTTTCTAACAATTCTGAGTATGAATCTAATCGGCTTAATACTTCTGGACTAACTCCTTTACGAGTATAAAGGGTTTCTCTTGCGCTTATAATCGCTTGTTCTAAAACCTTAAAAGAACCAAATAGGCGTTCTACAATACTATTTTCTGAAGTTTTGTCAGACATGATTTTATTCTTTAAAACAGACTACTACCCCCCATATCCTACTCTAAAAGCAATCTGCTTCCGAATAAAATCAGCTCATCTGGGCGTCCTGCAGGATAATTAGCATGGACTCATCAAGTTTGAGCAACATGGGCTCAAAAGCCCTTAATAATTCCGGCAACATAAGCATTAAAATTATTAACCCAATTCCAATAGTTAGGGGGTAAGAAACGATAAAAATATTAACCGTTGGAACAGCTTTTGATATTAACCCCATCACAAAATTTGTTAGAAGCAGCGCGACGATTATAGGAGCAGCTAGTACCATACCATGACCAAATACTTCACTAGATGATTGAATTAATAAATTCAATGTTGGTTCACCAATAACAAAACTTCCAGGAATTATCTTTCCACCTAAACTACTAGCCGTGTATAAAACTACATTGGGCCCACCTACTAATATAAAAGCAATTACACACAGGTTCCCCATAATTCGTGATACTTCCGAAATTGAGGTGCCCGTAGAAGGATCCATTACTGCGGCAGCTTGAAGTCCCATCGAAGTTGAAGATAATTGCCCTGCGTTTTGTACTATTGCGATCATTAGTAGAGGAATTGATGCTAAACATGCTCCTAAAAATAATTCAGAAACAAACATCCCACACATCATAATCAAATTACTTGGAACAGGAACAATTTTTGTGGAAAACATTGATGTAAATGCTAACATCAAAATAAAAGGATACTTAACTGCAAGTCCTCTTGCTCCGGCACCAATTCCTGGAATTAATAAAATTACTCCCGAGAATCGTACTACTAACAAAAAAAACGTAAAGGCCCTATCTATGTTATTAGCTAACTGTTGAATCCCTTGATATAGAATTTCAGATTCAAACATGAAATTTATCTAAAAAAGATTACTGAGCAAGAGCAGGTATCTGTGTATAAACCCATACTGTAAAGGCAGAAATCCTATTTATCATAAAAGGGCCAAACATAAGTAACCCAACCACGGCTGCTCCAATTTTGGGAATAAATGCCAACGAAGCATCGTTAATCTGTGTTGCCGCTTGAAAGATACTTACAAATAACCCTGCAGCTAGACCTATTACTAATACAGGAGCAGAAACAAAAATAGCTGTTTCGATTCCTACTTGTGATAATCTCATGAAATCGCCTATTTCCATTTTTATACCCTATATGTTTGTACTAGTGATTGAATTATTAGATACCAGCCATCGACTAAAACGAACAACATTAATTTGAGCGGCAATGAAATAACAACAGGAGGAAGTGTAATCATACTCATCGATGTTAATACGCTAGAAACAACCATATCCAAAATCAAAAATGGTAGCGCAATCATAAAACTGATCTGGAACGCAAGGTTTAGCTCACTTAATACAAATGCCGGTGCTGCAACATGAAAAGGAACATCTTCCGGAGTTTGCGGCACTGGAGTTTTAGTTATATCTAAAAATAATGCTAAATCTTTTTCTCTGGCGTGCCTTACTAAAAAGCTTTTTAACGGAGC
>JBILET010000015.1:0-11586 GCA_044351935.1 Bdellovibrionota bacterium | reverse complement strand
AGAAAAGAGGATAATAAAAAAAGAACACTTATCTGATTGGCAAAACAGTACAGCTTTAGAATTTACATTAAACTATCAACCAACTACTAATCCACAGAAACCGTTTATAAGGATTGAAGATTGTATAGATAGCAACGGCCAGAAAATTTTATATGCTGCCCGTAAAGGAGAGCATTCCCAGGATTCACTTTGTTTTTGTTGGCACCGAGGCCAAATCTACATGGCAATCAGGCTTGGAGTACGTGCATCTTTATCTGAATGGGATAAAACTAACAGTTTAATATCAGTTGAAGGAGTAGCAGGTTCTTTAGAAGAAACTGACACCACGACAAGATCAATTATAGACAGAGCACTCGAGGAAACTAAAGAAGAGTTGGGTATTATGCCTGCTAGTGATGGAATAAAACTTGGCACATTCTATACAGCTTCAGAAGTTACAGCAGAAAAAAGTACATCTATCCTTGTAGAAATTGACCCTTCGAAATCATGTACTGCTCATCATGCAGCAGACGAAATACAAGATACTCGATTTATAGAATTGGATGATTTAATCGATGCTTGTGATCTTGGTTATGTTATCGATGAAAGGTTAGAAGTGTCCGCTAGATTCTTAAAAGCATTATATCGATATCATAACCCTTTGAATCTTGATGATTTAGTCGATAAAAGAATTGGGTTCTTTGGCGGATCGTTTGACCCATTTCATAGTGCTCACTTTAAGGTTGCAAGTGAATGTTTAACTGAAGATAAGGTGGATGCAGTTATAATTGTACCAGCAAAACAAAATCCATTTAAATTGAATAAGCCAATGATGAGTCATAACGATCGAGTTGATTCTATAGTTGCAACAGCAAGTGAGATTCCCGGATTATTTGTTAGTGATCACGAAGTCCTTAGCGCCGAAGATGTCGTATTTACTTGTGATTCTGTTGAAACATTAACTAAGAAAATAAATGGGCTTGAAAATGTGACATTTATCATTGGCAGCGACATTTTAGAGTCTATGTATAAATGGAAAAATTTTGAAAATTTAATTTCTAATATTAATGGTTTTATAATTCAGCAGAGGGATGATTTTACCCCCCAAATGATATCTAGATATCGTCAATTGTATAGTCCAAATGCATGGAAGTTAATTAGTGGAGCAAAGTTTATAAGTAACGATTCAAGACTTTCATCTAGTCTAATTAGATCGAAAATTGTCCAACATTCAAATGATGTTCAGGGCATGATGCCAAAACGAGTATATAAATACGTATTAAGACAAAATCGAAAGAATTGATTCGGCAAACTGCTCTAACTTCTTTTGCCCAATGCCGTGAATTTTACTCAAATCAAATTTTGTTTTTGGCTTTACTCTAGCGATAGCTTGAAGAGTTTGATCGCTAAAAATCATGTAGGCAGGCACTCCGTGTTCTCTCGCTTCAGAAAGGCGCCATGTCCTTAGTATTTCGTAAATATTTTCATCGTATTGTTGTTGCCCAAGCTTTGTTTTTCTTTCTTTTCGTTTGTCAGCAGATATGGAAGCTGATATTAGCGGAGCTTTTAATTGAACGGGTAATTTATCTTGAACTAATTGCAATCCTTTTTGGGTAACTTCTATGGTTTTAAATTTCTCTAAGTTTAAATTAAGCAATCCAGATGAAATTAGTTCGCGCCCATAGTATTGCCAATCGGCTTTACTAATATCACGACCAATCCCATAAGTTGAAAGAGCTTGATGTCCCCATTTAGAAATCTTTTCGGTATTAGAGCCTGTTAAAACATCTACAATGTGATTTAACCCAACATTAAATCCACTCTTCTGCTTAATTCTGAGCACACAAGAAATAAACTTCAAAGCAATATTTGTACCGTCAATTAAATCACGAGGAGTCAAGCAATTATCGCATGTGCCGCAATCTGTAAGGATTTTACCATCCTGGTCAGTATATTGTTCTCCAAAATAATTCAAAAGTGCGACTCGTCTACAGGATGAGGATTCTGCGTATTCTAGTAGTTTAGATAGTTGAGTTTGTGCTACTTGTTTTTCACTGTCATCGCTAATTTGATCGTTAAACGAACGAATCTTTGCAGCGTCACTTGGGCTATACAAAATTACGCTTTCACTAGGCTGTCCATCGCGTCCAGCTCGCCCAGATTCCTGATAAAAACTTTCAATATTTTTTGGCAAATCATGGTGAATTACATATCTTACATCGGGTTTATCTACTCCCATCCCAAATGCAATTGTTGCTACCATTATATTTGTTTTATCATTTACAAAACGATCTTGTCTTTTGGTCCGCTCTTTCGTCGTAAGACCTGCATGATAACTTTCGGCTTTTGCGCCAAGTTCGGTTAAAGATTCTGCGACTGATTCTGTTTGAGCTCTACTTAAGCAGTAAATAATTCCCGATTCATCTGGATGTTCCGAGATTATTTCACTTATTTGTTTTATTGGATTTCTTTTGGGGATAACTCTATAGCTAATGTTGGGGCGATTAAAACTTGCCGTAAATATGTTTGGGTCTTTAAGTTCTAAAATCTGAATTATATCGGTTTGAACTCGTCTTGTTGCAGTTGCTGTCAATGCGATTATTGGAGTTGAAGGCGATAACTTTCTAAATGTTTGCAATGCTCGATATTCTGGGCGAAAGTCATGGCCCCAAGACGATATACAATGAGCTTCATCAACTGCAATTGATTCGATATTTAAATCTATTAATTTTTGAATCATACCTTCCATTAACAAGCGCTCGGGTGATAGGTATAATATCTTTAAAGTTCTATTATATAGTTGTTTCCATACTTGTTTAGCTTGGGATTCATCATTGGATGAATTTAAAAAACCAGCTTCTATGCCCATTTGTTTACATGAATCAACTTGGTCTTTCATTAAAGCAATTAACGGAGAAATAACAACCGTTAATCCGTTTCTTATTATTGCAGGCAATTGGTAGCACAGTGATTTTCCGCCACCGGTCGGAAGCAACGCCAAAGTATCTTTTTTATTAAGCTGTGACTCGATTATTTGTCGCTGAAGTGGTCTAAATTGAGCAAACCCAAAAAACTTATTTAATACAAGCAGTAGTGGATCTTGATCTGTTTGTTCGCTTTGCTGCGACATAATTGCTTAATATAAAATTACTATATCGCTAAAAATTATAAATTGTTTACACAAAAAAATCGATTTAATTGTTATTTTAATTACTTTTTGTGGTAGTCATACCAAATCAAGTCAGCATATCTTCTGTCTTTTCCTCTAAGTAGCTTTAGCATCATTAGTGGGTTTTTAAAGAAATACCAATCGCCAAATGTGTCAAATTTTCTACATGATGTGATAATCGAAGCTTTATAGATTGTTTTAAATTTCCGGCTAGTTTTTTTACCTAGGGCTTTTAGTCTTCTAGCAAAATCAATGTCTTCTGCAGATAAAAAATTAACATCAAAGCCATTTATTGCATCAAAATCAGCGCGCCTAAAGAAAAATAGCCCTGCAGAAATTTGCTCAAAAATAACAAATGGTGCAAGCAATAAGCCAGTTAGAAAAATCCCTAAACTAATTCTTTCGGGCCAAATAATACAGCCACCACCTACGACGTTTTGATTACTAAGCGAGTTTATAACTTCGCTAATCATATTTTCGCTCATTACGCTGTCTGCATCTATTGTAAGAATAATGTCAGAAGTTGTTGCATTTACACCTGCATTACGAATGGCTGAAAGATTCTTCTGATCGCAGTAAACAATTTTTGCATTTAGACTTCGAGCAACTTCTTCTGTTTTATCAGTACATCTATTAATAACAACAACAACTTCAAGATTGTCGATGTTGGCAAATTTAGCACTTTTTATTGCGGAATTAATCGCTCGGCCAATCAAAGCTTCTTCATTGCAAGCTGGTATTACAACGCTAACTGCATTAACCACAGTTTATAACTTACGAATAACTTTTTCTAAGGCAGGGGCCATTAGAGTGTTTAACGCTTCAATTGGTCTACCTGCACTTGCTTGGAATTTTAATCTGTGAAGTAAAACATATGGAGCAACAGTTTTTAGATCTTCTTCTGTTACAAAGTTTCTACCTTCTATCCCAGCATATGCTTTTGCTGCTGACTGAAGTAATAATGCAGCACGGGTAGAAACGCCAAATTGAATTTGCGGGTTGTTTCGTGTCGATTGAACTATTTCAACAATTGCATTCCTAATTACATCAGGAACAGTAATTAAAGCGCAAGCCTGACGAGCTGCAAGTACTTGAGACCTAGTACATACAGGAGCTAGTGAAATTGAATCACTTGAAATGTTATGATGCGTGGATAGAATTTGATTCTCTGTTGCAGCATCAACGTAAGGCATTGGAAGTTTGAATAAGAATCTATCTAGTTGAACATATGGCAGTGGGTATGTTCCAGCCATATCAAGAGGATTCTGTGTTCCTAGAACAAAGAACAAATCATCCAGTGGGTAGGTGACGTTATCAATTGTAACTTGTTTTTCGGCCATACATTCAAGAAATGCGGCTTGAACTTTAGGGCCTGTTCTATTTATTTCGTCTGCTAAAACTATGTGTGCAAAGACTGGTCCTCTTACAAATCGAAATGTTCCATTACTAGGTTCAAATACCGAAACACCTAAGACATCACCTGGTAATAGGTCAGGAGTAAATTGTACTCTTCTAAAAGGAAGTATAGGTGAGTTTTGATCAGGATAAGAAATTAACTTACCTAATGCTTTGGCTAATGTAGTTTTTCCCGAACCAGGATAATCTTCGAGCAATACGTGTCCATCTGCTATAAGGGCTGTAATAATTAATTTAATTGTGTCATGTCGCCCAAGAACGACTTTTTCAAGTCCTTCGATTAGGCTATTAGCAAGTGATTTAACTTGATGAATTGAATCTGACATTTTTATAAAACATCCTCGGTAAATATAGTGTCGTTTAATCGATTTAACAGATCTGAAAGATTATCCGATGTTAATCGCATCTTGCCAACTATTGGTAAATCAGCAGAAGCAACGTATTGTCCATCAGATCTTGTAATTGATAATTTAAATTCATTTGCTGCGCTATTATTGATAAATCCAGCATTTTTAATGATTTTTGCAAAACTATTGTCGCTTACAGTTAGCTGTACAGGAAGAGCAAATCCATAGTTTCTAAACCCAACTCGATTAAGTTTAAAAAGACTTGCCCCTAGATTAACGTAATCCTGACTATTGACCGGAATTTGGCTAAGTCTTAGTGCTAGTAGATGAGTTTTTAGTAGCACATCAAACCTGTCACGGCATAGAGGTAGTGATTGATCGATTATGAAAATCCCCTCATGAGTCCGATTGTGATGGATTAAGCTTTCGGCAATATATGCTTGATAGAATACAGATGCTTGTGGGCGAGTATCTGTTTTTTTCTCTAACTCAATTCTGCGTTGAAGATTGTTTGGGCTTAATCCCGATAATATGAACCCAAGTGTTGGATACTCTAAAAGTGAGTCGGTATTTCTAACATTAATGTCTTCAAGTTGGCCCATTTCTTCAGTTAAAAGTCTTCTAGCTTTTCTGTTAAGCCACCAAGACGTTAATTTATGAAAAATTATTTTTTGTTGATTAATTGCCCAATCATACCAACTATTGGTTGAGAAAAATTTTAGCCTATTAGCTATATTAAAATGCGCCATCGCAAGCGCCGATGTGGTAGCAGCTTTTAAATCATCTTGGCTGGTGCCAATTTTACCAAACCACTGACGACTTTTACTTGCGTCTTCAAAATAAGAAATCGACTCTTCTGAATTTCCTGATAATTGAAAAACTTTACCTTGTGTATAACTTAAAAGTGCTTTGTGCTCTTCTCCGTTGCGTAAAGGATATTGCGCAATACATTGTTCAAAAGTTTTGATCGCACGTTTTACAGCATCAAGATTCATCTGCTCAAAATACAGCAAAGAAACGTTTAGAGTAGGCAAGTAGTGTTCGCATCCATCAGGTAATGAAGTAGCTCTAAGCCAGTTACTCTCTGCTCTCTCATCTTCGAAGATCTCTTTGTATACTTCTCCACTATTATTTAAGGGGGTCGCAGGTTGTCCTAAACTGCCCATCGAGAATTCATATGCGATTGCTTCTTTGAATATTTTCAATGATTCAGCAGGTTGACCGCTCATTGAGAGAAGAATACCTAACATATTAAGAGTTCTTCCTGGTTCGGAACCTTCGAGCACGCCAAGTCTAGCAACTTGTATAGCTTCTTGTATTTTTCCTAATTTCATTAATGTCCATGCGCGCGTCCCGGCATACCATGAAGCTTTGTAATTAAGAGCCGCAAATCTATCAAGTACTTCGAGTGAGCCATTATAATCGTCAAGGTTTAACCTAGCCTGGGATAGTAAATATAGAATATATGCATGTTCAGCCTGGGATCTTTTATTGTCGTAAGGGGGCTGTCCATTTTTTGCTACAAAAAGATCTTGTGACTTTCTTATGTACCTTAATGCAAGTTTAAAATGTCCAACGTGTACTAAGTAGTATCCTGACAAGAGCATATATGCCCTATAGTTATCAGGCTCTTTCTTTAGAGCTCGCATTAATTTAGTTCGTCCATCTAGTGGGCGTTGATCCTCGAGTAAAAAGTCAGCTTCGGTAATTAATTGATCTGCGCTTTTTAGGTTATCAATTGCTTCATCGTTAGTATCAGATAGCGCATCAACAGCAAAAGGATCAAAACTATTTAAATCAAATTCAGATGTAATGCTTTCTGGCGTTTGCGCATAAGAGCAATTAACTCTTACTAGAGTTATCAGAGCCAAGACAATAATAAATATATTTATTCTAAAAACTTTGGTTACCATCTACCCCTCACTAATAGAAGACTAGAAGCAGGATTTAGGTAACTAATAATTCTGCTAACCACAGATTCGTGGAGTTGTTTAATCACGATATGGTAATTATTTTTAACTTCATCAAGATCAGCTGTTTCAGGCGAGCCATATTTTGCCAATAATGAGCTTTTTATAATTGGTAGTAAATTTGTAACGGAGCTTGATTCGGATAGGCGAACAGCATATTCAGTACGAGTTTCCCCAAATTTTCTTCCGTAACCTAAATCAATCAGTATGCTGCTAATTGATCGATAATATCTTCTTATGCGTATTGCATTTGATGCAGGCAAAATCCAACTGAATCTTGCATACAGTTTTAATATAAATAACATCAGAAAAATTAAGCAAACTATTTTAACCCAAGGTATATTTGGTATTTGCCAATTAGTTTCGTCTACAGGTTTTAGGCCAGGTTCATTTAACTGTTTATTATCAGGAAGCGAGATTTCTTCATCACCGACCATTCCCATTAACTCTTCCAAAAGTTTCATGTCTATTTCGGAATCGGCATGACTTTCCACTCTGGTTGGTTTAGTGTCAAACGGAACCCATCCAATATCATTAACATAAACCTCTGCCCAAGCGTGTCGGTCACTCATTCGAAGTAATATGTGACCATCTTTTGCTCGGCTAAGATCTGTTAAGTATCCGGTCCCAATTCTTGATGGAATCCCCAGTGACCTAAGCATAAACACAGTTGCGTGAGCAAAGTGAACACAATATCCACGTAAGTCACCAAATAAATAAGGAGCAACCTGATCAGCATTTTTCTCAACTGAATGATTGGGTGTTAAAGTATAAGTAGAATTATCTGATAAATATTTTGCAATGGCAGCAGCTTTGTCAATTTCAGTTGCAGCATTTGCTGTAATTCTTAATGCAAGTTCTTGATATCTTGGATCGGCTACAGTGCGTGTATAATGTTGTTTAACTTCTTCAGTCCAATTTGGATTTATCGTTCTGTTGTTAGTTATTTTATCTAAAGAAAAAGTTGGCACTAGGGATGTAGCTTGAAACGCCCCTTTAAATCTGTCTGGTTTAGGGTTCTTAAGAGGATTAATCGAAATAGGAAAATCAATTGCAAATGATAAATTATGATCGGTAAGTAAATATGCAGACAAAAGTAGCTTTTTACGATCCGATACGTTCGGAGCATCTATTATAAAAGGTTCATTTGGTGAAGTTCTGTGTAGGTCGGTATCGTATGCAACCGAGGCAATAACTAATTCGGTTCCTTTTAAATCGGATAGTGCATTCTCGCGAAGATATAACATCGGAGAAAATGGGTTATTTGTGTAATCGCCATCTAGTCTAACCATTGCTGCAGGTTGATTAGTACTTCCCAAGGCAGAATTAAATCCAAGTGGACTTAACCCAGCAGAGCTTTCTTGTCCGACTCCGTTAGCTACAAGATTTTTTTGAACTTGATGGTAATATTTAAAAAGCCAATTAAAACTAACAACAATAAGAGTAATAACAAATACTGTTGCAAATATTCCGCGAACTGAAATAACGGACCGGTTTAAGGTAGGTTTAAATGCATCCTTAAAATTCCATTTAATCATTAGGAAAATATAAGCTGCGACGATTAATGCAATAATTCCACCTGAAATTAAATAGGCTGATACAGGTTGAATTGAAAGTTGCCAAGCAAGATCGGAAATGAATTTTGGATTATCAAGTTTAAAATTTCGGTGATCAGAAATTATAAACACTGCACTTATTAAAATTGAAACAGCCTCTAAGGTTGCAAATCCAGATATTCTGCATAAAAACCAAGTGATTAATGAATTCGTACCCGCAAATAACAGTGTCAGAAAAAAAGAATCACTAATTGTATCGACTATAAAAATTTTTGATGAAACTACTGGCGTTATAAAATCAGCTAAAAGAAGACAGGTTTTAGATAATACCCATATGCCAAATAAACTAATTAAAAATCCGGCAAACGAAAAATGTTTCTTAACTGCTACTAATGCGAGTAATTGCCCTAAAAGTGTACCTATTATTAAAGGCAAAAGAGGAATATCTAACTCCAAAATCTGGTTTAGTCCCAGTGATGCGGCCAAAAACACCGCCACTCGGAATATTATAAGTGCTAAAGGTGGAAAAGTTATGCGACTGGCCACTGTTGATTCTCGCAATACTGTATAAATTCTATAATCTCGTTAATATTCTGCTCTTCTTTAGTGTCTTCTTGAGGCTCAGTTAAGAATTTTTTCACAATATTTAAACTTGATCGAGATTTTACGCTATGAGTAACTCTATCGATTAGCGGCATATCAGAGACCGCCATTATCATAGGCACAAGACCAGCGTCGTGTATTATTTTTGTTGCTTCAGTTGCTAGTTGAATTGACTGTTCTATATCTTGGTTAAAATCAACAAATAGTGAAACTTGTTTAAGGATTCCCCCTTCATTATTAGCCCAGTTGATAAGATTATTTAAGGGGACACTTGTTGGCTCGTTAAATGCAGTATCAATTGAATAGGATAAGAATTCATCTGCGGAACGCATTCCATGACTATTAGTGAATGTTGAACCGCTTATTAAAACTTCGAACCCTTCTTGTTGGCGAAGCCTAGCGTAGTCCGCTGCTGCGCTATATGCAGAATCGTTAAAGGTTCCGCCGCAGGCAAAAATTATCGATTTACCTTCTGGGGTCATAGTTGGCTCAGGATGCCTAGAAAGAAGCTGGCCAGATCTAGCAAATACTTTCCAGATAATTTTTCGCATTCCATCACTTGGATGATAACGTTTTATATCGTACATATCGCCTGAAGTTTGAGATGTGCTTATCGAAGTATCGCCTTCTCGTTCGGTAGATTGGACGATCGGATATGTAGAGCTAGATATGATAGGTGGATAAACAATAAATGAAGCTTTTTGTTCTTCTAGTTGAATGTTTATGCTAAACACCCAAAGTTTAAAACGATCGCAAAATTCAACTAAAGTATTATCGATAATCCAAATCCCGCGATGAGGGAAAACTGTGGACGCTCGGGAAACATTAGAGGTCGCGTCGTTAAATACACACTGAATTAGTGGAGCTGACTTTTGATTACTTTCTAGAGAAACCTTTACCTGAGTTCCGGGTAATATTTTAGTAAATACAGAAACGTCAATCTGACAGTTAGAACCAGCAACAATTTTGTTGTTATCGTTTGAGGCGACAGGAGAGATAGAAAAATTAATATTTTTACGAGCAGATAATCCACACCAAGCAGTAGCAAACATGGATAAGATAAAAATTATGGTGTAACAGCACACTAAAGCTGATGCTACTAAGTCGTTTTGTTGTAGCACTGGTCCTACTAGCAAATAGGCGTGCAAAAGCAGAAGTACAAGGCCGTGAACTGAAGGATAAAAGCGAAATTGACGTACTCTCATCTAAGAAGCACTATGTTATCAGTTTGAGCAAGAAAGAAACACCACCATCCACACATCAACCCTTCGAGTCGGTTGAACTAGTAGATAGCTCTTTAAGGCAGCTTTGCCTAGACATACCAATAGCAGCTGATTCTTTATTAAACGTTCCTAGGCGCCCTGGTGAAATCATATGGGCATCTGCTCGCGAATCGGTTAAAAAGCAACAGGTCGACCAGGCCTTGGAATCAAATCAAGTTATTAGCTGCTTGCCACTTAACAGTATTGGATTAGTAGATATATTATCCGAATCAGAACTTCAAAAAGTACTATCGTATATACAACAAAATGGAAGTAGTAACTGTCCAATTTGCCATCAGACACTAACGATAGAAAAAAACACTCCACCTCAAAAATTTACTGAAGGGTCTAAGATTATTTTTGCAGTATCAGCAAAGATGCTTCTTGAAAGAGATAACTTATCCTATGAGATCGCAAAAGATATCTATGACTTTAAAAGAGCAATTGTTGATAATAAAGTAATTCGAATTGATTCTACGACTCAAAAAGTAGATTGGTTTATTGTTTCTACTCTAAGTTTGTCTGAGTTTGAAGAGTATGAATCGTATGCAAATGATGAAATAAAAAAATTTGGAGAATGGTCAGTATTTGAATTAAACACTGATAAGTTAAAATTATCCTATTCGAAAATAAGTGGTAATTACTGCGAAAAGTGTAAATCATTTTTTGACAAGCCCAAATTTATTTATTCTGTAGGCGATCAAATCAAAGCTACAATATTCAATGATGAATTATATGTTGATGATTTTAATTTTTTGATTGAAATCTTGGGTCCAAGTACCAAAGTATCTTTGCTTTACATGCAAGGCGAGTTTCTTTCTTTCGTTTACAATTATAATAGATATTTAGCCAAAAAAACTAATAATACTACATATCAAGCAGTGGTTAATGCCAGTTGGGTTCAATTTAAAGATTTATTTTTCCCACAGATTGATAAGATCAAAGCTCCTAATGCGAGTTTTCAAAATTGCCAAAATTTAAAAATAGAAATTGATAAAAATTGGATTAGCAAATTAATAGAAGTTAGTCGGTCTTCAAGGTTATGGGAATTTTTCGGAATAGAGAAAACCCTTGTCACTTTAATTAAGTCAACAAGCGCTTTTAAGGCATTAGATAAGAAAGTTGCAAAAATAGAGAATCTTGCCCAGATATTGTCAGTGATCCCGAATACGCAGGATATTCAAATTTTTAATTTATCTCTGTATGATATTTTAAACTTACAAATTGACAGTCTGCACAAATTATTAGTTGAAGACTCGACCATAAATAATGGTTTATATGTTT
>JBILET010000271.1:0-3242 GCA_044351935.1 Bdellovibrionota bacterium | reverse complement strand
ATATTATTTGTTTTTAATTATTTTAATTTATCTTTATTAAACTTAGTAAAAACTTGTCCAAGTGGATATATCTTTGTAGATGCTAACAGCAAGTTAAATGTGGGTAGTTTTTGTGTGATGGCTTATGAGGCTAAAAAGGATGCAAAAACTAATCTGCCTATTTCAATCCCATATCAGCAACCTTGGACAAGTATTAGCTGGCGCGAGGCAAAAGATGCATGTAGTTCTTTAGGAAAAAACTATTCGTTAATATTGGATCGTCAGTGGGTTTCGATTGCTAATCAAGTTACTTCAACTGCTATTAATAATCTTGTCGAAAACGACAATCCATTATTTTCTAGTGGTAATTCCGAAAAGATGGGTTTTGCCCTTGGTGCAAAATATGCCGATAGTCCTTATGTTTGGGGATGTAATAAAAACGTTTCGGCTAGTAACTCTGATAACAGATTTATTGATTGGTTTTGTGAATTAAGAGGTGGCGGCAACTCTTTAATTAAAAAAGGATTTGCTGGAACTGCCACGACTTTTCAGCAGCAGTGGGGATTGGATACTTCTAATTACACTGGTAACCGCAAATTACTTAGAACACATCTTTTGCCATCCAAGCAGATCATCTGGGATTTAGCCGGTAATGTTTGGGAGTGGACAGATAGTGATATTTTGATTGAAGCAAAATCAGATAATCAAGGTGACTTTTATTCTGACTCAAAGGGTATTGATGGGGACTTACCTTCCGCCAAAAATCAAGTGACTAGTGCCAACTATGTTGAATTTGATCAGATACTAGATTGGAAAAAATTAGATTACGCAAAACCTGATTATAACGGTCGAATTTTAAATTCTTACAATGGAGTTGGTAAGATTTATCTTAATCCAGGTGATTCTTGGGGCGCTGGTAATGATGAAGAAAAAAAGATGAAAGTTATTTTGCGTGGTGGAGCATACGGCAATCCGTCCGAGGCAGGAATTTTTGCTATCAACTTATCTTACGCTCCGTCAGGTTTTCAGCCGTATATCGGATTCCGATGTGTTAAAAACTTTTGAATTAATTGAAGTTACTTCAACTCCTACCTACGGAAGGGGTTAATTATAGATCCGCAACGACATTTTAGTTGGTTAACGCCTTTTACTTGGGCTTTGTATCTACCTGATTTTTCATCGTATCTGTACGGTTGTGCCCATAGTTTATTGATAATCTGTTGTATGACGTATTTTCTTGATTAACAGGTCGGTTAGCCTATAATTCGTCATGTTAATACATTTTTAAACCTTAAGGAAAATTCAGATGTTTGAAAAACCACGTTTAAATCCTGCTGCAGGGCTTGCGATTTTAACTGCTCTAGTTGCTCCTCCTGTTTCTGTTATCTTATCAGGATGTAACAGTACCGAGGCTACCGCTAGCGGTGTTGCTCAATCAGGACAATCTGCTCAACCTGCTCAGCAAAAAGTTGAACCGATAATTACTGGATTACTTGCTGCGTTTACTAAAAAAGATAATGCTGGAATTGAAAAAGCTTTAGGTGCAAAGCCATATAAAACAGATAGAGGAAATGGTAACACTACAAGAGTATTTAAAGATCCAGTAAAAGGAATTGAAGAGGTGCTTGTTCTTTCAATTGATAACCTTGGTGGAAAACCTTTCGAGATGACGGTTGTATTTTCTACTGGCATCACTGACCACGCTGTTGCTATGCAAAAACTAAATATTGATATTAGTAAGATGCAGGTTATTCCTAACAAACTTTATAATACTAACCGTGATGCTAAGGTTGTAGGAATGGGGGGACTTGGTGGCGAAGCTTCAGGTCTTGAAATTGCTTCGTTTTCGCCTAATGGTTTATTGAACTACATGTATGATAAGTCACTGAGCAACAATCCTCAGGGTAAGTTTGTTAATCCTAAGTAGTAACTTTTGATATCCTGCTTTGTAATATAAAATTTACAAAGCAGGATTAGTTGCCCCTGATTCAACTTAGTACAACTGGGTTGATTCTGGGTCGGTAACTTCTAAACTTGGTGGGCAAGTTCCCGCGCATCCAAATATTTTGTATTTGTCTTTTGGGTGATTGTTTTTGTCTTTGCAGACAGTTCTAGATTTCATAACACAGTCACCGATAGTTGCTACTTTCAGTAACGTTATGTCGTATGTGCTTGGAGTTGTCCCACAACCAATAATTGTATCGGTGGGTTTGCAATCTGGGCAATCTGGGCAGCTTAGATCGCTTCCGGGATTAAAAGTGAATTCGCAAGATACAGTGCAAGTTTTTTTACTTGCATCGTATTTGTATTGCACAACTCGGAATGTTGCAACTTTGCATAGCTCCTTTACATCTTCACACTTTGCTGGGATTTCGGCAGAGCATAAAGTTACAAATAAGAAGCAATTGATCGCTAATAATAAAAAATAATTTCTCATCCTTATATGCTATCAGATTCTGTCTGGTTACGCTTAATCTTTTTTGTCCTTCTTGCCCTAATTTTTTGAACAACTCCAGCTGTAATAAGTAGGGGAGTCGCCACTATACAGATTGGGCAAACTGCTCCTACTGCTAGTGCAGCACCGGCACCTAGTGTGCCGACACCGACTCCTAGTCCTAGGCAGGTATTGGCGCTTTTATTAAGTTCTGATTCGGAGTCTGTTGTCATATGACTACAATAACATATTTTGGGTGGTGTTCGCTTGGATGAAATATATTCAATAAATATAAAGATTTAATTCGATTCTTAATAATACTTTAATAGCGAATTATTGTTGTTATAATAACAGTTGATGTTGTCAACAAATAAAGTCAATCCAAACGTTGAAAGTGAAGATCCATCCAGTAATGGGCGTGAACTATTTAAAACTGCTATTTCTTATAGAAATTTTGGTAACAGGTCTGTTGGTCATCAAATAATATGTAAAACTAAAGAGTGGTTTGGTGGCAAGTTTAATATCAGTGTTTGCGATCTTCTGATTGATGCTGGTTTTGCTTTGAAAAATAATAATATTGAGCAAGCAAATCAACTTTTGGAAGCAGCTGTTCACATGATGAATATCTGGAAGCATGATGAGCTGCTACTGGGAGGATACGTGACAGCAAAGCCTGACGAAAAAATTAAAACTAAACACGGCATAATTACATTATCTAAATTACATAAATTAGTTTCTTTAGCATCAAAAGAAGTTTGTAGGTTACTTGAATCAAATTTTGAAGATGTCAAAGATGATACTCAAAAAAATGCTGCGTTTGGTGCAATCA
>JBILET010000270.1:0-3243 GCA_044351935.1 Bdellovibrionota bacterium | reverse complement strand
TACTTAGTAGCTCAGGTTAATGCCGGTGCTAGTGCGGTTCAAATATTTGACTCATGGGCTGGCCTTTTATCTGCTCATAGTTATCAAAAAATTGTTCTTCCTACTGTTATAAACTTAGTAAAATCATTCAAAAATAGATGTAATGCTCCAATTCTATATTTTAGTACTGGAACCAGTGGGTATTTTCATCTTTTAAAACAAATACCAGTAGATGGATTTAGCATCGATTGGAGAATGCCAATTAGCAAAGCACATGCCGAGCTTGGTAGTAATTTTGCAATTCAAGGAAACCTTGATCCTGAATTAATTGCATCTGATATGGATGCTCTTTTATACGAGACAAATGCAATCCTTGAAGACTCAAAAAATATTGTTAGCCATGTTTTTAATTTAGGACATGGGATTACCCCACATACCCCGATTGAAAATGTACAAGCTGTTATCGAGGCTGTTAGAAGATTTTGAATAAATACGATTTGGTTGTTATCGGTGGTGGTATTTCGGGACTAGTTGCTGCATACAAGGCAAAAAAAGCAGGCTTATCGATTTTACTTTTCGATCAAAATCAAACTCTAGGAGGATGTCTAAAATCTAAGATTAATGCTGGTTTCACCCTAGAAACTGGTGCAAATACAATTGCTTTAAACGATGCAACAAACGCTCTTCTTAACGAGCTAAAATTAGATCAAGAACTTATTTTCCCTGCCGTTCCAAAATACAAACAATATATATGGGACAATAAACAAAATAAGCCAGTAGCATTACCCAAAAGCCCACTACAGCTTGCGACCACAAAACTATTCAACTTGTCCGAAAAAATTCAAATTGTATGTGGCTTATTTAAAAAATTTAAGCCCTCCGAATTAGATACAATTGATGGATTTTTTAGCACACTACTCGGAGCTTCAGCTACCCAAAAAGCGATTAGCCCAGCACTTAGAGGAATTTTCGGGGGAGATAGCTCAAAACTGCTTGCTCAGAAAACTTTTCCAACAATTTTTGAGGCAATTAGCAGTGGTAAGTCCTTATTTGGATACGCTACTCAGAAAAAACCAAAAAGAAAAATTTTTGCTTTAAAAGAAGGCAACTCGCAGATAGTCAACAAACTTTCAAATTTTATCGGATCTGACTGCATACAATATTCAAATGTAGATTCTATTAACTTAACCAATGGATTATTCCAAGTCACATACAATGGTGATAATAAAGTTCTTGCTAATAAAGTTGTAGTAGCCACATCAGGATCGAATACTTCGCAAATAGTAAAATCATTTGATCCTCTATTAGCAGATGAACTTAATAAACTTCAATACGCACCTATTGTATCAATTCACTTCTCTCTTAAATCAGCTATAAGTGAACTTGAAAATGGATTTGGTGTTCTTTTTCCAAAAGAGTCAGGCTCAAAAATAATTGGCGTATTATGTAATTCTACTCTGTTTCCGCATACCTCACCTGCTGATAAAAACTTAATAACTGTATGTTTAGGGGGAGTCGGTCAAGAAGAGTTAATAGACAAAGACGAAAGTGAACTAATAGATATTGCAACAAATGAATTATCTAAGTTTTTTAACATTCAAAATCCCACACACTTATTAACTACTTTTTGGAAGAAAGCGATTCCTCAGTTCACAAAAGAAACAATTAACCTTGAAACAAAATTTATGGAGGCGGAGTCAAGACAACCCAATATTGCTTTTGTAGGCGTCGACAGAGGAAAAATAGGGGTTCCTGATCGAATCGATTATGTAACTACTCGGATGAAGAGTTTTCTTGGATCTTGACACCCAGTCCTTGTTTATAAACCAATTGACCTCCCAAAAGCCCCGTTGTGAAAATTAAACCAACAACTATAGCCAGTAATATTCTATACACTTTTATTACTAAATTTTGATGAGAAACAATTTTGCTTTTTAAAAAATCCATACATAGCAAAATTAACCCAAGAAAAAAAACAGCTCTTGAGTAATTATAGTGAGTCGATAGTAGTTTTTGAGTGTTTTCTGGCACATCAACATATAAGCTGCTATCAGATACTCCTGTAAAAAATGAAACAGATAGCGACACGCAAAAAATAATTAAAATGAATGTTTTTAGCGAACTAGTAATATCTTTGCGCAACTCAAAGATTACGAGCACTAAAGATAGTACTATTGGAAAGTGAACTATCGCAGGGTGAAGTGGCATTTAACGTCTTACAAGGACTAAAACGGTAACATCGTCTTTTAGTAATCGACCATCTAGGAATGCATTAAAATCGCTCATAACCGTATCAAGTATAACTTGGGCACTATCTAAGGCTTTGGTTTTTTGAACAGACTTTACTATTCCCTCGAAACCAAAAAATTGCTTATCTCGATTTTGAGCTTCAGTAATCCCATCGGTGACAACAACAAACACGTCATTTTTTTCCATTTGAAGTTGGCCAGTTGGGTATTCACCTTCTTCAAAAAACCCTAATGGAAACCCATCCCCTTTTACTTCTTCAAACTTTGATCTTTCTGCATTAAATAATAAGGCTTGAGGCCCCCCTGCTCTAGCAAAATCCAATTGACCAGTAGATGGATGAAAACTGTACGCATTGGCAGTTACAAATCTTCCTTGTGGAATAATTGGGGCCATTAGAGCATTCATACCAAAAAGAAGATCCCCCGGTGAATCTTTACCAACAGCAACTAGAGCTAGTTTTGTCATACTTCCAATAAATGCAGCAGGAAGACCATGACCAGTTACATCCGCCGATAAGATACGCAACTGGCCTGATTGTGTAGTTTCGATTGTATAGAAATCACCGCCAACCTCATCTAGTGGTTGATAAATAGCAGCAACCTCAAAAAGATCACTTGTGGGTAGCGCCTTGGGCAATAGCGCACTTTGTATAGCTCTTGCTTCGTGAAGTTCTTTTTGGTGACGCTCGTTTATATCACGCAAGGAAGCATTTACTTCCGACAAAGAGCCTCTTTCTATGTCCTTGCCTGATATTTTTCGCAGCCTAAGGTTTGTTGCTACACGTGAAACAACTGTGCCGAGTGAAAAAGGAGCCTGAAGGATTTCGATTTTATCAAAATTTAGCTCCTTAATCTGCAAAGACTGCAATTTATCAGGAGAAAGAACAACGATTGGAATATCTCTAGTACCCTCCTGAGTCCTAAGGAAGGTTACATATTCGTGCCCAAGTTTATCAACAGTAGAGTCTATGATAGCTAGATCTATAATTTCTTGTCTTAAGATTTCAGGAGCAGT